>DASVHW010000064.1 GCA_036382395.1 Candidatus Binatia bacterium
TGTCCTCCCAATGCGCGCCGTGAATGGAGCGCCGCGCGTCGCCGAGCATCGCGGCAGGCACGGGGAGGTCCGCCATGGAGTGCAGGCCAGGCGCGGCATCCAGCGCGCGGGGGATCAGGTTCACGGCCAGCGCGACGGTGCTCAAGCCGCCCGGGATCTCCGGACTTCCGGCGAGGCGGACGTCTGGCGTTCCGTGGATCTCGATGCTGTCACCGGTCTCCACCCCCTCGAGGTGCGGGTGGACCTGCTGGGGATGGATGAGCGTAATGACCGGTTTGCCCGTACGGTAGGCCACGGCAGTATGCATGCAGCCGGCCACGTTTCCCGGCTCCACCGTGACGAAGGGCGTTTCGCGGCGGACCTGTGAGACGATGGGCTCCCGGCTCTCTTCGATACGCTCAATTTCCCAGCCAAGCGCATCGGCGATCATGTTGATCGACTCGGGGAATCCGAAGTGGCCGACGACCGCGCCGTCTTCCACACCCTTCCGGAACGCCTCCGGCGTCAGCCCCACGCCTTGGCTCGCGAGCACCGAAGGCCCATAGGGCGAGAGATCATTGACGCGCCGCGCGGTGATGAATCGGATGTCGGAGCAAACGCCGGTCAGCGTGATGACCAGCAGGTCGAACACGAACCCGGGATTGATGCCGGTGCCGACGACCGCCACGCCGTGCTCGACCGCCAGCCGATGCAGTTCCGCGGCGAGCGCCGGCGACTTCGCCGCCGGATAGGCCATTTCCTCGGCGATGGAGATGACGTGGATGCCGTTGCGCACCAGGGTTGAAATCTCCGCCACGGCATCGGTGAGTCGCGAGCAGGTCGCCTGGATCGCCACGTGTGGTCGGACCTGTGCGATCACGGCTTCGAGGTCAGTGCTGATCGGGATGCCGAGTTGCCGGTCGAGCCCGATCACCCGGCCAAGGTCAGTGCCGGCGCGCGATCTCCTTCTTGCGTACGCACCGACCAACTCGAGGCCCTGCTTCTCAAGAACGAGGCGGGCGATCCCGGATCCCATCTGCCCGGTTCCAAGCACCAGTACTCGAATGAGATCGCGCATGTGAGACAGCTCCCGTCGTTCCGCACAGAGCAACCGCCCGCTCGGCAACAGACGACGCAGGCGACTACGGGATTGTGCGCCACGGCTCGACACCTTTCAATTGACGCCGAGAAAATCATTCTCGGGTGCTCGGAATACACAAACAGAAACATTATCGACCACGGTAAAGTCGTCCCTTGCCCTGCGCCGAGGTGCCATGCGGCCGGACGATACCCGTGAAATGGCCCTGCGCGCAGGGTCGGACCGGAATCTCGACAGGACCGGAATCTCGCCTTGCACGTTGACGGCGGTAAATGGTATCCACTGTCGCATCCGCAGGGGAGCTAAAGATGGCAGTCAAACGTATTCTGGTGCCAGTCGATTTCTCCAAAGATTCGCTGCATGCCCTCGCCTACGCCGGTGATCTCGCGAAGTCCTTCGGTGCCGAACTCCGGCTCCTCCACGTTGTTGATCAGACGTACCTCGCCAACGCCCCCGAGTTCCCCGTCGCCAACCCCAAGTTGGCGAAGCTACTAGAGGAACAATGGCAGGCGGCGCAGGCGCAGATGATACGCATCGGCGCTGACCTGGGGAAGAAGAGGCAACGCGTCCGTATCCTGATGAAAGGCGGCTCTCCCGCGCAGGTCATCGTGGACACCGCCAGGAGCAGTGCCGCTGATCTGATCGTCATGGGAACCCACGGGCGGACTGGTCTGGCGCACATGCTTATTGGCAGCGTGGCCGAAAGGGTCGTCCGCACCGCAAGCTGCCCGGTGCTGACGGCAAGGCATGCCGTCAGTAAGAAAAGGACGCTGAAGAGGACGGCGCGCCAGAAGGCCTGAACCCTTCATCAAGCGGTACTGGCCGATCAAGAGGCGCACAAAAGACTTTGAGCGCGAGGCTGTCGTGCGGCGGCCACGGGGAAAGCGTATCCCGCACTGAATCGCTTGGACTGTCGGTCGCTCGAGAATCTGGCGCCGTGCCTGCGTTCACGGCGGCGCTTCAAGCCGTCATCGCTGCGCCCTGCCTAGAGTCCCCGCAAATCGCCGCCAAGGTGTCGCACACCTCCTCGGTGGTTATTTCGGCGCGGCCCTTACCCTTGCGTTCATGCGCGGCTTCGCGAGCGATGTCGTCGAGCGAGAGGATGCCAACGAGATGACGGTCTGCGTCAACGACCGGCAGCCGGCGGATTCTGTTGCTCCGCATTATCTTCTCTGCCGTCGCCAGGGAGTCCTCGGGTCCGCACGAAAAGAGCTTCTTCGACATCGCGATGGAGACCTGGATGTCGTAGAGACTGCGGCCCTGGGTGTAGGCCGCCATGCAAATGTCGCGATCCGTCAACACGCCGACGAGCCCAGTGTCGGCAACAACCGCGACGCTGCCGCAATTGTTGTCCCACATGAGCTTCGCGGCAATGCTGAGCGAGTCATGCGGGCGACACGTCTTCACGACGCGCGTCATCAACCGTCCAACCTTCATGGTGCCTCCTTGATTGATTGTATTTGTCACCGCCCAGGTGACAGTCGGCCCAGGTTTAGAGACGCAAATACCTCGCCACGCCGCCGCACGCTAAGCCACCTGCGCGTTTGGTCATCCAAGGACACCGCCGCTCCCACTCGTGCGAATTTCCCCAAGACGGAATTGTGACGTGAAGGGCGGCGGAGGATTGGCGCTGAAATCCTGAATCGGTTTCGCTGAGAAATGAGAGGTGCGTGAGGGCTAGGCCTTCCGTGCCTACATGCCTCGCGATCACGCCCGCCCGGACTGCCTCCGGACAACAAATGAGGGCTCCCCGTGACGGGCACGTTTGGGTCCGGCCCGTCGTCGAGCGCTCTCGGCCGAGCCTAAGCCGCTGCCGCTTGCGAGCTGGAGACAAGGAACCAGGTTCCGGCGGATGATTTCATTCCAGGCATACTGCTTGGCGGTCAATTTCCCACGGCGGCGAAGGGCGCGTTCCTCGGCCGGACTTGTCTGCAAGCGATGAAAGGAGCTGACAAACTCGCGCGGGTCTTGACTCTGGAGCACCAGCGCATTCCAACCTGGCACGGCGTAATCTTCGCCCGTGCCGCCGGTGCACGCCAGACCTTCAACAGCCATCGCCTCAAGCCCAACGAGGCCGAACGGCTCGACTCCACTGTTGGCGAGCACGGCGGCAGCGCCGCGGAATAACACCCGGCGAGGTTCCCGAGTGAGATGCGACCGCAGGCTGACCACATCCGCGTCCCCAATATCTCTCAGGCTTTCAAAGAACCCTCGGGCGCCAGGCTGTGGCTGTGCGCGCTCGACAACCTGCAGCTGCACGGCGGCGGCCCTTGCCAACACCTCGGTGCCGTGCGCTTCGACTCCACCGCGCGCGATCAGCAGCGGACGCCACCCATGGCGCTTGAGTTCGCCGACGATATCGATGGCCAACAGCCAGCGCTTGTCCGGATCCCAGCGCGCGACCTTGCCGAGCACGACGCGATCGCGGGTACAGCGGCTAAACTCGGCCATCGCTTCCCGATCGGTCCCTTCGAACTCCTCGGGTGGGAGCCCATTGGGAATCACCAGTGGGTCCACGCCCAAGCTCCACATCCGGTGTCGCATGTACCGGCTCACGGTCGTGATCACTGCGGCCTCCGCCAGCCGAGCCCAATCGATGCGATCAAACCCGCACATGTTGTTCGCATTCCAGAAAATGGTGGCCCGGTGGCGCAGCCCGGCGCAGCGGAGCAACCAGTCGAGGTGCAGAACGGCACTGGCCGTCTGCCATTCCTCGGCCAGAATAAGTGACCGTCGGCCAGGCTCTCGCAGAAAGGGGACGAGGGCTTCTTGCATCAGAAACGGAGGCAAAGACGATGCGAAGTCCCACCTCTTTCCCTCTTCGCCATCGTAAACGCCCCCGGGGTGATAGCGGCTGATCCACTGGCACCACCGATGGAGGTGGACTTGCCGCCTGGTCTCGTGACCGGGCAAATTGGTATCTCCGATATACCAGAGATGGGTGTCGAAGCCGGCCTCGGCAAGCGCCTCGGTCAGGCCGGTGACGCGGCTTGCGAGGCCGCCGGCGCGCGAATAAGCGTCAGGGCCTTCGAAGCAAAGCATATGGACCTGCACCTGTTCCCCGGTGCCGCCGCTCTGCTCAAAAGGGTTCACACCTAGTCCCCTGGAAGACGGTTCTCTTATTTCTGCGGCAAAGTCTTCGTTGACATTTATCACGTTAACGGCCCGGCGTGGAGTGGGGTGGTACCGAGGTCAGGCTTCCGGCCACAGCTCACGCAACGTCTTCGGCAAGATTCCTTTGACATTCTTCACCTCACCTTCGGACACGTGGTGGGCGACAATGACAAAGACCGCACGAACCATTTTCTCGGGGTCGGGAATTGTCACCGCATTCCGGAAGCTGTCGCGTATGCAAGTCAGAAACTCTTGCTTGTTCCATTTGAGCGGCTTTCCAGTCGGGCTCCAGCCCTCGTAATAGAAGCCGCGAACCAACATGGGGAGCTGGGCACCGAGCTGCACCGCCTCTTCCACGGTCAGCCGATCACGGAGGACGTGCAACACCGCCCGCAGCGCATGGTAAGCGAGGTGCCGATCCGTCGAATCCAGTTCCGCCATGATCTCATTGAGCCAGGTGTTTGTCTTGTGGATCGTGGAGTCGAAAACATCGAACCCAGTCATGCCAATAACACCTCTCTTTCCTTCAACGCTGGTGCACCGATCATTCTCCGTGACGCACCGATGCGCACACGACTGAACAGGAGCCTGGCGCCAAACGGTGCAAGCAGCTCGCCAGGCGGCTCGTAGACGCACTGCAGCACTAAAGTGAATCGTCTCACCAGCCCGCGGAAACCTCGATGCCTTTTCTTCTTATGATCGCAAATCGCCCCTCCCAAAGACGGCCACTGCGGCAACCGCAGGGCCTCTGGCGACCGAATTGCTACCGGCAACTACTAGTTAGAGACCGAGAGGAAGGGTATCCTCAGGGTCAGGTTAATGGGGAAATAGCATCGACGAACTTCCGCGAGTGAATGGCCCTTCGTAAGCCGATAGTGAATGGCCCTTCGTAAGCCGATAAGGAGGCGACCATGGGAACGTACGTACTGCTGACAAGGATTTCACCTGAGAGTATGAGCCCGCCGGAAAAGCTCGCCAAGCTCGAGGAGCAGGTACAGAGCTCGATCAAGAGACATTGCCCCCAGGTGAAGTGGCTCTCCAACTACGCGGTGTTGGGGCCCTACGACTACCTCGACATTTTCGAAGCGCCGGATGATCTGACGGCAAGTAAGGTGGCGACAATCGTGCGCTCGTTCGGCCACGCCACCACCGAGACCTGGAACGCCATCCCGTGGGACCGGTTTAAAACCGTGCTCAGCGAGCTGTCCAAGTAGCGGTAACGACAATCGAATCCGCGATGCTGAACCATGGCCAAAGCATCCCGAGCTAACCACCTGGGCCATCCCCATCTCCGTGTCATCGCAGGGGGGATGCACGCCCCGGTCGAGAAGATCGATTGCCCGTCGGCGGGTCGACCCGATGGACGATAAGGAGCGCACGCCAGCGGCCGATCCATTGCGGAGATTGCGTCAAGAGGGCCCTACGCGCATGAACGAGACGAACGTACGCATTCCGGCCGACTCCGCCACGTTGGAGGGAGTGCTGGGCATCCCCGAGGACGTTCAGCGCATCGTCGTGTTTGCGCACGGTAGCGGCAGCAGTCGCCTCAGCCCACGCAACACCTCCGTGGCGCGCGCGCTGCGTGTTGCCGGGATCGCTACCCTGCTTTTCGATTTGCTCACGGAAGAGGAGGCGGAAGACCGGGGCAATGTGTTCGACATGGATTTGCTTGCCCAACGGCTGCGCCGCGCCACCGCCTGGATCCGGACATATCAGCCGACCAAGAACCTGCACGTCGGCTATTTCGGCGCCAGCACTGGCGCCGCTGCAGCACTGATCGCCGCAGCAACCGAGACTGCAATCCGGGCCGTCGTGTCGCGCGGCGGCCGTCCCGACCTGGCGGGTTCCGCACTCCCCAAGGTGAAGGCCCCCACACTGCTCATCGTTGGCGGCAACGATACCCAAGTTCTGCTATTGAACCAGCAAGCCTACGAGCGGCTCACATGCGAGAAGCAATTGGCCATCGTTCCCGGCGCCAGCCATCTCTTCGAAGAACCGGGAACACTGGAGGAGGTCACTCGCCTGGCAACCGATTGGTTCAATCGCCACCTGGTTGGCCCTGCCGGGAAACGGTGAACGGCATGTTCAAGAGTCGAAAAGATGCAGGACGCAAACTGGTCGCGCCGCTATTGCGCTACGCGGACGAGCACCCCGTTGTGCTGGCGCTGCCACGCGGAGGCGTGCCCGTGGCGTACGAGGTCGCCATCGCCCTCGACGCGCCGCTCGACGTCATCGTCGTCCGCAAACTCGGCGCCCCCGGACAGCCAGAACTCGGGATCGGCGCCGTGGTCGATGGCGACCACCCCCAGAGCGTTCTCAATGAAGACGTCATGCGGATGCTCGAGGTCTCGGACGAGTACCTGAGCCGCGAAGTTGCGCTGGAGCTGCAGGAGATCCGCCGCCGCCAGAAGCGCTACAGAAGCGGGCGTCCCCCGGAGCCGATCGCAGGGAGAACGGCGATCATTGTCGATGACGGCATCGCCACGGGGGGGTCGGTCCGCGCCGCAATCCGCGGTGTACGGCAACTGTGTCCCAAACGGCTCGTTCTCGCCGTACCGGTCGCGCCGCCGGAGACCATCGACTCCCTGCGGCCCGAGGTCGACGATCTGGTGTGCCTCAGTATGCCGGCCTTCTTTCAGGCCGTTGGTCAGTTCTACGAGGACTTCCGCCAGACCAGCGACGAGGAAGTGGTCGAACTGCTCGACCGCGCGCGCCAGCAAATGGCCTCAACTCTGAAACCCGGAAGCGGCCAACACCGTTAGTTGCAGGTCTTCGAAAAGTTACGCGTCTTGATTTGTGCGGCAGCGCAAGAGCGTCTAGATTCCAGCGCAGCTTGGTAACTTCTGAAGAGGAGACCTGGAGAACGTTGAAAACGAATGCACGCGCTTTTGTAGGTGGCCGCATCTTGCCGATGGATCCGGCGCTGGGCGAACCGGAGGCTGTCGTAATCGAGAACTCGCGCATTGCTGCCGTTGGGGAACGTGGGCTTATCGCAAGATATCCGGGGATCACGGTCGAGGATCTCGCTGGTCGAATCCTCCTACCCGGCTTCATCGACGCGCATAACCATCACTCCATCGCCGCGCTCCATCCGCTCTGGGCCGACGTCTCCAGCGTGACGAATATCGACGAGCTGCAGCAGCTGTTGGCTCGTCAGGCCGCGCACGAGCCTGAGGCACGTTGGGTGCGGGGCGTGGGTTGGACTGAAACCGTCGCCGGCGTGCTGCCGGACCGGCATGACCTGGACGCCCTCGGCTTCGATCGTCCGGTCATCGTGGCACACTTCAGCCTGCACCAATGTGTCGTCAGCTCGCAGGGGCTGGACGAGTTGCACATCGGGCGCACCACGCCCGACCCGCCCGGCGGAACCATCGTGCGTGATGCCCATGGCGAACCCACCGGCATGTTGATCGAGCGCGCCTGGAGCGAAGCGCATGCCCGGTCGCTCGCGGCCTATCGCGACCCGGAGCGCTGGGCCGATCTCATTGCCGCCCGTGCCCGCGTGCTGCTCCGGGAAGGAATCACCTGCGTGCACGATGCCGCATGCTCACCGGCGGCAGAGGCAATCTACCAAGCCATGGCCAAGGCCGGCACGCTGCCGATTTCCGTCCTCGTCATGCCGCACGCGGAGGCCATTCTCACCAACACCTTTCCCGAGCGCCTCGATGGCCCGCTGACAGGCGAGGGCGATGAACAGGTCCGTGTCGGGCCGGTCAAACTGTTCGCTGACGGCGGCATCGCGCCGGCCATCGACGCCATCACCGCAGGGCAACGGTTCACCCACGGGGTGCAGTTCGGCGACCTGACAGAAAACCTCGTCCGCGCCGTCTCGCGAGGCTTTCGCGTTGCCGTACACGCCATGGGCAACGCCGGGCTCGCCGCGACCCTGGAGGCGTTCACCCGCGCCGCGCGCGTACGGCGCGACGACGATCATCGTTTCCGTGTCGAGCACGCCACCCTCGCCTCCCCCGCGCAGCTCAAAGAGATGGTGGCCCTCGGCGCCATCGGCGTAGTGCAACCGGGCTTCGTGTCCCACATGGGCCAGCTGGTGGAAGGCGTGTCCTTCGATGATGAGATCTGGATGCCGTTCGGCGAGATGGCGCGGATCGGTATCACAGTCGCCGCCTCGTCCGACGATCCGTGTGCGATCTACGAACCCCTGCGCACCTCCGTGCACGGCGTCACCCGCCGCACCGGGTCCGGCAATGTCCTCGGCCCGGAGCAGGCGCTCAGCTATGAGGAGTGGCTGCAAGCTTACACCTCCGGCGCGGCGTACGCCGGAGGGCAGGAACACGAGCGCGGCACGCTGACGCCGGGAAAGCGGGCAGACCTGGTTGTGCTGAATGGCAGGCTCGACCCGATGCACCCTCCGCGTGTGGCACAAACCTGGGTCGGCGGGGAGTTGGTGTACGCCGGCGAGTGAGCCCTACTCGTCGAGCACGAAGGTCACGTTCATGTGCACGCGGTATTCCTTCAGCTTCCCCTTATCGACCTTCCCCTGCACCCGCATGACCTCGAAACCCGTGATGCCACGGATCGTCTTGGTGGCGCGCTTCAAGCCTTCTTGGATGGCACCCTCGATGGAATCGGCGGACGACGCAATGATTTCGCTCACTCGTGCTACGGCCATGGTTGACTCTCCTCTCTTTCCCTTGACGGCCCCATGGTAGCCGAGGTCAGAGGCGGGCACAATGATGCATTGACTTGAATCTTTTTATGTGGTTGACATAGTTGGTATGTCAACAGCATGCATGACCGCGGCACGAGTCGTGACGGTCTCCGTGATGCTTTTCACCCTCGGAGTGACCGGCCCGCTCCACGCCGCGCCGCACAAATCGAACAAGCTGCCGTGCAAACAAGTGCGGAACGCGGTCTGGGCTGGCCACACCTTGGAGCAACTCACCGCCGAATTCGGCACCGACGCTCAGCACATCATGAAGTGCCTGAAGGGCGGCAAGGGCAAGAAGCCTCAGTCAAAGAAGGCAAAAAAGAAGGCACCGGCGGGAACACACGCAGCGAAGCAGCAGTAGCGGTAGCTACCCGGTCGGCTGGGAACTGAGAAATGCCTGCCCTACCGCGGAGGTCAAAAAGATGAGCGGCTCGGTATAGACTTGCGCCGCTTCTGAGTTGCGCCGGGTTTGCAGCCAACCCAACCCATAGAAGCAGCGCAACAGCAGGAAGATCGGCATCTCGTTGAGCTCCTCATCGGACAGGAGCCGTACGCCGCGGTAACCTGCCGCCCAGGCATTGAGGAGATCTGGGTAGAAGTCCTGCCCGTAGTACGGCAGCAGCGCCGATGCCGGGTCGTACAGGTACCAGCCAAAACCGCAGTCATCGAAGTCGATGAGACGGACGCCGTCGTCGCTGACGATCAGGTTCTCGGGCATCAAGTCAGCGTGAATCAGACCGTAACGGTCCGGTCCCTTGCCCCACCGACGCAGCCGCCGGCGCAGCGCCTCGCGGCAGTCGAGCACGAGCGCACGCTGCGCCGCATTGAGGGCCCAGTTCTCCCAGGCCGGCGCGATGATCGGATGCTTGGCATCGAGCAGCGCGGCTTCGTCCCACGCTTGGCGCTCGAAACCTTGGGGCAACGTCCATTGGCCCACCTGCGTATGACACCTGGCGTGTAAGTCGCCGAGCATGCTGAACGAGCCGGCCAGATCATCCTCGCGCGGCGGCTCCCCCTGGATCCATTCCAACATGTCGCACAGGCGCGGCTCGGGCAGCTCGTCGATCCCCACTGTAATCACCAGCGCACCGTGCCGCGACGGGATGACGCCGGGCGTCTTGACGCCGAACTCGCCGAGCGCCTGCATCCACTGCAACTCGGAAATGATGGAGCGTTCCGTCTGGTAGCCGGTGCGATGCACGCGCAGCACGCCCCGCTTGCCGGTCTCGGGATGGATGACGTCGAACACCGAGTTTTCACGATGCTTGAGCAGCCCAAGCTCCGAGGTCTCCGGAAAATCGTAATGGCACAGCGCCGCCACCGCGACCTTGCGCGCCAGCTCGATCTGGCGCTCGATCGGTAGATCGAAGAAATCCATGGTGTCCCCTCGCAAGAGTCAGGGATCTCAGTCCCTACGCATCCTTGGCAACAGCGAGCGCCGCCTCCACCTTCTCCAGCAGCTCGTCGCACAAGCGCGCGTCCACCAGCAGCCCCGGCTTGAACTGCAGCACCGACAGATCGTAACCGGCAAAGATCGCCCACACGCCCTTGTCGTACAGTGCCTTCGTCAGGTGCATAGCGCCCTGCGGGTGGTCGACCTTGAGTCCCATTACCAGGCCGGCGCGGCGGATCTCCACCAGGTACGGATTGCGGCGCTGGATCGCGCTGAGCCCCGCGTACAGTTGGTCCGACCTGCGGCGGACGTTCTCGAGCGTCTCCGGCGCGCTGCACAGGTCGAGCGCCTTCGAAGCGACGCGGCAGCCGATCTCGGCGCCGCCGCTGGTGGAGACGTGGCCCCACGCGTTTTCGAACAGCCAGCCGGCAACCCGCTCCGACAGCACGGCGGCGCTGATCGGATACAAGCCGCCACCGAGCCCCTTGGCGGTGACCAGGATGTCGGGCGTCACCCCGAACGTCTCGACGCCCCACAGGCGTCCCGTGCGCCCGAGGCCCGTCTGCACCTCGTCGGCGATGTACAGCGCGCCGTGCCGCTCGCACGCCGCCTTGAGGCCCGGCAGATAGCCGTCGGGCGGGACCGGGAACCCATAGGTCGCCGGCAGTGTCTCGATGATTGCCGCGGCGATGTCTTCGCCTGCAAGCACCTTCTCTGCCGCCGCGAGATCGGCGAACGGCACCTTGACGAACTCCTGCGGCGCGTCGCTCAGGAAATACTTCGCCGTCGAGTCGTCACCGGCCTGCCCGGCGAGCCCGACACGGCCGTGGTAGCCCATGTCGATCGAGAGGATCTTGCGGCGGCCGGTCGCCTTGCGTGCGGTCCGGATCGCCACGTCATTCACCTCACTACCGGTGGCGCCGAACACCGAATAGCGCAAGTCGCCAGGCGTGAGCCGCGCCAGTTTCTCCGCCAGTTCGCCGCGGGCCTCGCTGGGGAAATGGTGGTTGCCGATGTCGACTTCGGCCGTCGCCTCGACCAGCGTGCGCACGATGTCGGGATGGCGGTGGCCGAGGTTGAAAGTGCCGCCGTTCAGATGCACGTCGATCAGCTCATGGCCGTCGATGTCCCACATCCGGTAGCCCTCGCGGCGACCGACGACGAGCGAGATGCCCCACGCCTGGAACGCGTCAACCCGGCCGGGCATCCAGTACTGGCGGCAGAGGTCGAGGGCGCGACGTTTGCGATCAGACATGTTCGTTTCGCTCATTGGCTGTCTCCCTTGAGGTTCAGAAGCGGATGATTTGCGGGGATAGACCCGGGATTTTCAGATACTGCGTTTCGTCACCGGTGTCGAGAATAGCGCAGCGTGTGTCGTGAGTCAGATGTACGCTGCATATCTCATCACCTCACCCCAGCCCTCTCCTGGGAGGAGAGGGTCCCCTCGCCCTCCGGGGACTGTCGATAACCGCTGACCCCAAACCCGGACAATGCCTATCATTGCCGGACTCCCACCCTCGTGAGATAGTGGTGGCCATCAAAATCCAAGGAGGCTAATGATGCGCGTACTGATGAAGGTCTCGTTACCGGTCGAGTCGGCAAACGCGTTTGCGCGAAAAGGCACGTTGGGCCAGACGATCGCGAGCATTTTGCAGGAGATCAAGCCGGAATGCGCCTATTTCGGTGATGCTGACGGCAAGCGCACGGGCTTCATCGTGGTCAACATTGAAGGGATGCACAAGATTCCCGCGATTGCCGAGCCGTGGTTTCTTGCGTTCAACGCGAGCGTTCAACTCACGCCGGTCATGACAGCGGAAGATCTCCAGAAAGCGGCCCCCGACATCAAGCGGGTCGCCAAGAAGTACGGCGCGTAGGCTACCGCGTGTACCGGTTGCGACCGCAAACTGGGACACTCGCCCTTTCAAATCAGGACACTCAGCCCCGAAGTAGGACCCGGCGGCTATGGTTGGGCGCCGGCTAACGGTCGAGTTGGTGTAGGGATCGGTAGCGGTGTTCAGCACGATCAGTGGTGCCCCAGCCGCGAGAGCTTCGATTCCGACTCTCCCGACCAACGTCCCGT
>DASVHW010000065.1 GCA_036382395.1 Candidatus Binatia bacterium
GGCTCGGGCATTGCGATCAGCGCCTATTGCCACCGAGGGTATAGCCTTCGCTGGAGCAGGTGAAAGGAGCGTCGAGATGGCTGGCGGTAAAACGTTCAAGCGGGATCAAAAGCGTCGCAAAGAAATGGCCCGTAAACTGAAACAGGAAGAGAAGTTGAAGAAGAAGATGGAGCGCCGTGAGGCCAAGAAAACGGATGGGGAAGAAGGCGAAGAAGGCGCGGAACCTGCCGGCGACGGCTCCACAGTTCTCTAGGCCATCGTTCGAGAAAAACTTTCAAGTCACCTGCCTACGCGGCGATCCGGGCGGGTCGCCGCCGTTTCTGACCCCGGTGCGTCAGGGGTCGCAACCAGCCGCAATGAACACCTCGCTGGCGTCCTCTCAGTACCACGGCGGAGCGCTAGGGCGACCCTATCATCAGGGCTTAGGCGTCCGTGTCGGTTTAAGCGTCGGCGTCGGTTTGGGCGTCGGCGTCGGTTTCGGCGTTGGTGTGGGCGTTTTATTGTTCGTGACGGTTGGCGTTGCTGTTGCGCCCGACGTCGTCCGGGCCGTCGGTGTCCGTGTCGGCGTTGCGCACTTCATATCCGTCGGATAGTGATAGCCGAGGTCAGCCGAACTGCAATCAGGCGCTCCGCTTTCTTGGGTCGTTCCCGATCGCAGTAAGCCAGCAAGGTTCACGGCAGTCGCGGGATCACCTGCGCCAATCGCCGGACTGCCGGCTGCCAGGTGAAAGTCCGGAGCGACGCCGGTCGGATGCATGAACTGCGGGTCGGTCGAAAGGTCGTGTGCTCCGAGAGGAACACCCACCGCGTACCCATCGGTGTTGAGGTTGTAGTCCGCTCGGTACCCCGTGATCGAATTCGGATCGACGGCGATGCCTATCGGACTGTTCATATCGACGATGTTATTCTCCACTTCCACATTGGGTGATGGACCGTTGGTGTCGCCGATGGCTATCCCGACAGCGGTATTGCCGTACACCGTGTTGTTGATGAGCCGCGTGTGGTCCGAGCCGAGCGCACGTACACCCGCACCGGAGTTGTCGAAGACCCGGTTGTTGAACACCAGCCCCCCACCGGATGCCGTCAGGAGCACGCCGTCACCCTGGTTGTGCCCAATCACACAGTCTTGCACGGTCGTTCCGGGACTGCTCTCGACCGAGAGGCCCGCCGTCACAGCTCCTCGGAGGGTAAAGCCATCGATCAGCACCGCCGACCCTTCCGGTATGCCGGAAAGCGCAATTGCGTTAGGCGCGCCAGCCGCATCGATCGTGATCGGCTCGGCAGGACCGTTCGTCATTGCCCCGGTGACATCGGCGACCAAGTCAAGCGGTCCCCTGACATCTCCGGCAGCGATCGTAAACGCCGCATACAGGCCGGGGCTGACGATGATCTTCGCTCCGGGAGGGGCAGTCCGCACAAAATCAATGATGCTCTGGCCACTAGGAACGATCACGACGGGTTGCGGGGTGGACGTTGGCAAGGGCGTGTGGATGGCCGCCACGGTTCGCGTTTTCTGGTTTGCACTGCTGCTTCCACCGCTACTACTGCCGCCGCCCCCGCAGGCTTGCCATAGAAGGCCGGTCAGGCAGAGCGCAAGCAAGGTTGCGTGTTTGTTGGTTAGGTTGGTCGAACTCATGGGACTCCAAGTTCCGCAGTGATTTGCTGAGCTTCGATTAACGCATTGTTCACACCTTATGTCCAATAAATTCGCGCAGATCATCGGCAAGCAACAGCGGTCGATGAAGACGTCTACGACCGTCGTCGTTGCACGAAGGCGCGCTCGACCGCGACCGCACCGAAGCCCAACTTGGTCAGCGCCTTGGGCAGCAGGCTGAGTTCCGCTTCCACACGTGCCACCTGCGCCGGTGTGAGCCGCTTCGGCCAGCGCAGGCGGATTTCGGCAACGGTTTTCCCCTCCAGCTCCGGCATACGCCATTGGCGCCGAGCCGGCGCGCTCTCTTTGGCGTCTCCCGTCTTGACGGTTGCGGCCTCCCGCGTCGGCCGGCGCGGTTCCGCTCCGCCGAACAGTGAGCCTTGTTCCTCTACTCTTTGCCGCTTGCGTGCCATTCTCTGGGGTGGGACCTATGACGACAGCGGCTGCTCAGGCGCCGAGTGCAGTAATCTCAAGATCTCATCGTGCACCAGGCCGTTGGAGGCGATGGCGTTGCCGCCGTAGATGGTTGCCACCCCGTTGAAGTCGGTGAAGCGGCCGCCGGCTTCCTCGATAATGATCTTGATGGCGGCCAGATCCCACGGCTTGAGATCCACTTCCACCATCGCTTCGGCCTGCCCGCGGGCAACGAAGGTGTGACCAAAATAGTCACCGAAGCCGCGTTGCCGGCCGGAGGCCCGTACGAGCCGCTCAAAGCCGTCCCAGCGGCCCACGCGCCGGAAGATGTCGAGGCCGCCGAACACCACCATGCCCTGGCGCAGCGCGCTGATGGATGAGACCTGCAGGCGGCCGTTTCGATCGAATGCGCCGGCACCTCTCTCTGCATAGAGCAGGTCGTCGATGGCCGGCGCATAGATCACGCCTGCGGTCACCTCACCGCCTTCCTCCAAGCCGATGAGCGTGGCGAAATAGGGTATGCCGCGGATGAAATTCTTGGTTCCGTCGATGGGATCGATGATCCACTTGGTGCTCGCACCGACGCTGCCTGCTTCGCGTTCACCGAACTCCTCACCCACGACACCGTAGTCCGGAAAGCTGCCGCGCAGGACCTCAACGATGCGCAGCTCGCACTCCCGGTCGGCCTGTGTCACCGGAGACCGGTCTCCTTTGTAGTCGACTGTCAGCTGCGTGCGGAAGTATCGCAACGCCACCTCACCTCCCGCTTTCGCCGCCGCAATGGCCACTTCGAGCCGCTTGTCCATGGTCGCGACTGTAACCCAGCTGAGAGCTGGCTGCCAGCGGCGGCGGGCGCATGACGTGCGCCCGCCGCTGCTGAACACTGATTGCTGACCGCCGAGTGCTATTCTTTATACGTGGTTTTCGCCTGCGAGAGCACCACATTGCCCTTCTGCGTCTCGCCCTGCACGATGGCTTCACCCGGACCCGTGCGCCAGATCTTGGTCACGATGGTGTCGCCGTAATAGACCTGATCGGCGAACCGCGCTTCAAACGACTTGAAGCGCGCCGGATCTCCCCCGCACACGGTGCGTAGGATGGCGCGGCCGACGAAACCGTAGGTGCACAGGCCGTGCAAGAAGGGCTTTTGAAAACCGGCCATCTGGGCGAAGTCAGGATCGATGTGGATCGGGTTGCTATCACCGCTGAGGCGATAGATCGCACCTTGCTCCGGCCGGACAACGTCTTCGACGACGTGATCCGGCTTGCGGTCGGGGGCCACGTTCAAACCCGCCGTCGACGGCCCGCGTTCGCCGCCAAAGCCGCCGGCACCGCGGATGAACAACGTCGCCTTGGTGGTGAGCAGCGGACCCTTGTCGTCCTCCACGATGCCTTCGGCGCCAATCACCGCGGCCTTGCCTTTGTCCCACACTTCACTGATGCGGCCGATCACCCGCACCTTCCCCTCAGGCGGAATCTCGCGGTGCAACGTGATGGCCTGTTCGCCGTGCAGCAACATCGCCAGGTTTATTTCGACGTTGCCGATCAATCCGCCCATCGACATCATGCCCGGGATCACCGCATAGGTCGGCAGCACCTTAGGGCCTTTGTTTTCGTACACGTATTCGAGTTCCCCCTCCGGCTTGGCTCCCACCCCAAGCGCGTAGAGGATGACGTCTTTCGACGTCCACGAGTACGGTACCGGTTCGAATGTCAATCCAACCAGGTCGCGAGAGATTTGTTTGCTCATGGCCGACCCTTTTTGAAGAAGTTTTCGACGGTGTCAAGCCCAGACCTTCCAAGCCCCCAAGCCCTCACGCCCTCTTTGAAGGGGCTTGGGGGCTGGCGCGGTCTTGAGCCTCCCCACGCGGGCTTCGCCGTCGCGTCATCTCCGATCGCGAACCGATCCCGAACCTGTTGTCCCCGCCGCTGGAATCGGATTAGAGTGCGCCCCATGTCGACGGCGCCACTCAGCCATCTGAGCGTTCTGGACCTCACCGATCTTCGCGGCGCGCTAGCGGGTCGGCTGCTCGCCGACTTGGGTGCCGACGTCATCAAGGTGGAGCCGCCGGGCGGCGATCCGGGCCGCTTGCAGCCACCGTTCGTCGGCGGCATTGCGGCGCCCGATCGATCGCTGCCGTTCTTGTATCGCAACGCCAACAAGCGCGGGGTGGTCATCGACCGGCGCGATCCGGCCGGCCGCCGCCGCTTCGCCGAGCTCTGCGGGCACACCGACATCCTGCTCGAGAACCTGGGCCGTGAGGGGCAGCGCCGCCTCGGCCTTTCTCCCGCCGAGGTCCGCGCCCATCATCCCCGTCTCATCCACGTGGCGATGGCGGATTTCGGACTTTCGGGACCACGCGCGGACTGGCGTCTCGAGCCGTTACCTGCCTTCGCCGCCTCCGGTGCGCTGCATGCCGCCGGCTTCCCTGATCTGCCGCCGTGCTGGCTGCCGGGATACGTCGCACATGACTGCGCCTCGGTGTTCGGCGCGGCCGGCGCACTCATCGCGATCCTCGACCGCGCACGACACGGCGAAGGCCAGACCATCGAGGTCTCGGTCCAAGAAGCGGCGTTGAATGGACTCAACCCGTGGTCGATCCCGCTCGCCGATTACGCGCGGCTGTACCCCATAGTGCCGCCGGCACCGCCGCGCAACGCCGACGGCCTGTACCTGGTGTTGCCCACGGCAGATGGTTACGTGCGCGTGCTTCCGGGCACACCGCGACACTGGCGGGCGTTCGTGACGCTGATGGGGAGCCCTGAAGCCCTGGCAGGCCCCGAGTGGGAATTCCCGCTGTACCGCTTGCTCAACGGGGATGTGATTCGCCTGCTGGCAACGGACAGCTTGCGCGAACGTTCCCGGGCGGAGGTGTTTGCCGAGGCACAGCGACTAGGTCTTCCACTGGCACCGGTCAACACCCCTGACGAGTTCGTTGCCGAGGAACAGACGCGGAAGCGTGCCTATTTCCAGCAAACGGGTTTTCCGCAGCTTGGCGACGCGCCGTTTGCGCCGGCGCCGCTCAATTTCTCGGTCACTCCCGCGGTGCTGCGGCATCCGGCGCCTGCCCCGGGCCAGGATGACCGTGCCGGCTTCTCCGCACGAACGCCGGAACCTCCCAGCGGCGCAGCTGGCGCGCCGTTACTCGCCGGCAAGCGCGTCATCGATCTCGGTGTCGGCGCCGTGGGCCCGGAGGTGTGCTGGGTCTTGGCCGAGCTCGGCGCCGAAGTCATCAAGATCGAATCCCGACAAAACCTCGACTTCTTGCGCGCCGTCACCGTCGAACCCGATCAACCGAACCGCGCCTGGACGTTCAACACCGAGGCCCGCGGGCAGAAGAGCGTCTGCTTGAATCTGCGCACACCTCGGGGTCGGGAGCTGGCGCTGCGGCTGTGTGCCACCGCCGACGTGATCGTCGAAAACAACCGGGGCGGGGTGGTCCGGCAATGGGGGCTCGACTACGACGATGTCCGCCGCGTGCGGCCGGACATCGTCTACATGGCCTCGCAAGGCTTCGGGCGGGGCGGACCGCTGGGTGAGGCCGCGTCGTTTGGGCCGCTGAACTCGTCATTCGCCGGCACCAATTGGCTGTGGAATCATTCCGCTGCTCCCTACCCGGCCGGCTGTGCGCTGAACCATCCGGACCACATCGCCAGCAAGCTCGGGGCGGTTGCCGTGCTGGCCGCGCTCGAACATCGGCGCCGCACCGGTGAGGGTCAGTTCATCGAGATGGCACAAACCGAAGCCGCCGCGTATTTCCTCGGGGAGTTCTACCTCCAAGGACCATGCACTGGACGTGCACCCCAGCAGCAAGGCAACGCCTCCGAATACGCCGTGCCGCACGGCGTCTACCCGTGCGCTGGGGAGGATCGCTGGTGCGCCATAGCCGTGGTTGACGATGCGACTTGGCAACGGTTTGTGACGGGCGTGGGGTGGCCCTCTGAAGACCGCTTCGCCACGATCCAAGGCCGGCTCGCCGCACGCGCGGAAATCGACGCGCGGGTTGCCGAGTGGACACGCGGGCGGGCTCCGGAAGACGCCGCGGCGGCGCTGCAAGCCGCCGGCGTATCGGCCATGCCGGTGCAGAATCCCGACGATCACCGCGCCGACCCGCATCTGGCCGCCCGCGGCGCGATTGTCACCGTCGAACACGCGGAGATCGGCCCCGAGCGGCACATCGGGAATCCCCTGCGCATGAGCCGCTCACAGCTCATCACGGCCGGTGCCGCCCCGTTGCTGGATGGAGACACGAAAGACATCCTCACTCATGTTCTCGGACTCGAAGAGGCCGAAGTGGACAAGCTGATCGCCGATGGTGTCTGCGGCTGATTTGCGCCTACACCATCCGAGCGCCCAGCCGCCGGCAATGTGTCGCCTCAGGACCCTCCGCATATGACGGCCTCTGATACCTACTACCGCGAGCACTGGGAGCGGATCGACCCGGAGCACATCCCCATCTACGAGGAACTCTTCCGCTGGCGGCCGAACATGGAACCCATGATCACCGGGGCACAGATTGCGCCGGGGTTGCGCGTCATCGACTACGGCTGTGGCCCCGGCTTCTTGGCGATCGAACTGGCCAAGCGCGTCGGGCCGAGCGGCCGAGTCGTCGGCTGTGACCTGAACGAAGAGTTCCTGCGCCGGGCACGGGCGCGGGCCGAAAGCGAAGGCCTGGCCGAGCGTGTCGACTGGCACCACATCGTCGACGGCCGAATTCCCGCGGAGGACGCGTCCGTCGATCGCGTGATCTGCAAGAACGTACTCGAATACGTTCCGGATCTGCACGCCACCCTGTTGGAATTCCGCCGCGTCCTGAAGCCCGGCGGGCTGGCGCATGCCATTGACAGCGATTGGGGCGCCCTGATCATTGAGCCGCTCGGGCCCGAGCGGGTGGCGCGTCTGCTGACGGCAGCGCAGCCCGCCTACAAGGAGCCACTGGCCGGCCGGAAACTGTACGGCGCCATGCGCCAGGCTGGATTCGGCGAAGTCAAGCTGGAAGTGCTCGCACGTCCCGACACCCGTGGGCTCTTGTTTCCAATTGTCATGAGCCTCGTGATGTACGCGCAGGAGTTCGGCCGGCTCGCGCCGGACGAGGCGGACATGATCACCAACGACTGCCAGGCCGCCATCAACGACGGCACGTACATGCTGTTCCTCCCCCAATTCCTCGTCACCGGTCTGAAGTGAGTGCGGGCTTTGGCACGATGGGTGCAGTTGGAAGTCCCGAGGTTTGCAGATCAGCCTATGACCACACGTGTCGTTCTCATCCTTGCCATTGGCGCCCAGGGCGTGTTGTAGGTTCTGGTAACGGACGGAGTCCCGCACATGCGGGCATTGTGAATTGACTACGAGAAGGAGAGTTCATGGCACGTATAGATGGCGGCGAGATGCTCATTCGGGTGCTCAAGCAGCAGGGAATCAGAGAGATCTTCACCCTGCACGGTGGGCATCTCGACGCCATCTTTCAGGCGGCCTTGGACCACAACATCCGCCTGATCGATACGCGTCACGAGCAGGCGGCCGGACATGCAGCGGACGGCTGGGCCCGCACCACGGGCCGGCCCGGCGTCGCCATCGTCACCGCGGGGCCAGGGGTAACTGACGTGGTCACAGGGGTGGCCAACGCCTACCTGGACTGTATTCCGACACTCATCATCGGCGGCGCCGCGCCACTGGTGGATGCGGAAACGCTGCCACTCCAGGGCGGCATGGACCAGGTAGCCATCATGCAGCCGATCACCAAATGGGCCCACCGCATCACCCATTCGCAGCGCATCCCCGAGCTCGTGGCCCAGGCACTGCGGATTGCCACCACCGGGCGCCCCGGGCCCGTCTTCCTCGAGATCCCGGCCGACGTGCTGTTCAGACGTACGGACGAATCTGACGTCATCTTCCCCCAGCGCATCAAGCTGGACGCGCGGCCGGCGCCACCGGCCGCGGCCGTCGACCGGGCGATCGAGTGGCTGCTGGCCGCGGAGCGTCCCGCCATCATGGTCGGGGGCGGCGCCTGGTTTTCCGGCGTCGGGGCAGAGCTGGTAAAATTCGCCGAGCACACGGGCATACCGGTTTTCGCCAACACCAAATCGCGCGGCATGGTCCCTGATGACCATCCACTCGGAGGCCGCGGCTTTTCGACTCTGGGTGCGCTGGCGCAGATGGGCGGCGACAGGCCGGACGTGTTGCTCATTTTGGGCGCCCGGTTGGGACTCTTCACCGCCGGCCGCAGCGGAATGATCATTCCGCACACCGCGCGCGTCATCCAGGTCGACATCGAGGGACAGGAGATCGGACGCAACCGCGATATCGATCTCGGCATCATGGCGGACGTGCATGAGACGGTGCACGCCTTACACGCCGCCGCCCGCCAGAAGAAATGGCCGGACCGCTCCGCATGGCAGGAAGCGGTGCGCCAGGTCCGCGGGTTCGCGGACGCGCTCTTCGCCGAGGCGCTGGCGAACAAGGAACCGCCCATCCATCCCTACCGGCTGGCGCGCACCCTGGCGACCACCGTGGAGCCTGACGCCATCGTCGTGGCCGACGGCGGCGAGACCTCGTCGTGGATGGATATGGCCGCCGAGATCCGGCGGGGCGGGCACTGGCTGTCGCACGGCTATTTGGGCTGTCTCGGCGTCGGCATGCCGTTCGCGATCGCGGCGAAAGTCGCCCACCCCAACCGCCAGGTGGTGTGCATCACCGGCGACGGTTCCGTGGGCCTCAATTTCGCGGAGTTCGACACCATGGTGCGTCACCGGCTCAACATCGTCACCGTGGTCAACAACGATCAGCAATGGGGCATGTCGGCGCACGGGCAAGAGCTGATGTACGGGAAGGACCGCAGGGTGGTGACGGCGCTCGGCCCGACACGCTACGACCTCGCCGCCGCCGGTTTCGGCTGTCACGCGGAGTATGTCGAAGACCCGAACGACCTGGTACCCGCGCTGCAGCGGGCCTTGGCCAGCGACCGCCCGGCCTGCGTCAACGTGATGACCGACCCCAGCGTGATCTCGCCCGTCACCCGGATGATGGTGGCGTCGGCCGCACCCAAGCCGGACGACGGCAACGACGCGGTTCGCATGCCCTATTACGGGGAACGTAAAGTGTAACGATCAGGAGGCCGACATGGACGTGGACTTCTCAGGCAAGTGGCACAATCAGCATCACTCGGAGCTGAACCTCACCGTCAGTGATGACGGAATAGTTTCCGGCACCTTCCACACAGCAGTGGGTTCTCCCAGCCCCGCCGAGGGATTCCCACTGACCGGGTTTGTGTGTGGCGACCTGATCACCTTTTCCGTGAGCTTCGGCAAATTCCAATCCGTCACCGCGTGGGCCGGGCAACACACCGTCGAAGATGGCGTGGAGGAGATTGAGACGATGTGGCACCTGGCGGTCAATATCGAAGACCGCGCCGAAAAGGATTGGCTGTGGTCGGGGATCCGGTCCGGCGCGGACACCTTTCTTCGCGGTCGCAGTCCCGCAGGAGCCCGCCGGAGCAGATCTGCCCCCTCGCATCCGCTGGGTCGCCTGAAGGTCAAGTGAACGCCGCACC
>DASVHW010000066.1 GCA_036382395.1 Candidatus Binatia bacterium
GAAAGTGCGTCCATCGGTTTCAGAATGCAGACTTTCTCATTAACTAACCGAGCGACTTGATCGATTGCCCGCAGCGCGGGCAGGCCGTCGGGTGGCAGCCGCGGCACCATGCTCTGCCGCAGGATGGGCAGGGAGATTGGCCGGCCGCGTCGGTGATATGGAGATGATCGTCGCAGACGAAGCGCGAGCGCTCCAGGCCCAGGCCCCAATCGCTTGGCGGCGGCTCCATAAGACGTACCGTTGGGTGCCAGTCGATGCGTATGAGCCTTTCGCCCTTACGGCGTTTGATCAGCACTTCGAAGCGCTGCACCGGAACAAACAACTCCAGCCCCTGCGCCCATTCGATCGTCACGTGAAGCGCATAATTGCGGCGCAGATCGTCGAGCTTGGCGGAATATTCCCGCTCGATCGCCGCGATACGCAGCATCTCTCGCTTGCGGTCGCCTTCCGCCTTTTCACCCGAGGCACCGGCAAGGCTGGCGAGCCTCTTTTGAGCCACGAGATGCAGATCGTTGTGGTACTCATGGATGCGGGTGCGATCGCGGTCGAGACGGCGTCGCATCGTGCGCAGAAACGGCTCCATTTCGAGTCGCACGCGGTGTTTGAGCAGCGGCCGCACCCGCGCTTCAAGAGTGGGCGCATCCCACGCCGGTCCCGCCGCGCGGCGGACGTCCGGGTCGGGTACTTGCCATTCCGTGTCCGCCGCCAGCAGCGGACGCAACCGCGCTAAAACGTCGTCGATGACCGCGCCGGTTCCCTGGTTGAATCCGAGCCAGACCAGCCCTTCACGCTTCTCGTCGGAGACCGCGGTGTAACGGAACGCTAGCAGCAGGCAACGCGCCCAGGCCGTCGAGACGCCATGCAAGCGCCAAATGGCATTAGGAAGATCGAGGGCGTGGTCGAGCAGGCGTTCGGGATAAGCGATGCGCGGCATGGGGTCTGGGAGCACGAGCTGTCGCTCAGCCCAACGACCTCGGTCACGCAGAAGCGCGCCAAAGCGGTCGAGCCAGTCGCCTTCGAATCCGACGGCCACCGCTCCAGCCGGAAGCTCGGCCCCGAAACCGAGCCGCACCAGTTCCGGCCAGTCCATGGCCGTGCGTAGGGGTTCGGGCGCCAGCACTTCCAGGCCGTCTGGCTCCACGGCCTCGACGGCCGAGCCTTCGATCTCCAGCACGTCAGAGACGAAATCGCGCAGTTCGCCCATCGCCGGCTCCCTCACGCCGTTTCAAAATCTTCGCCGAACAGCGCCGCATCGAGTGCCTTGGCGCCCTCATGCTGCACCCGCGCAGCATCGAGCCGGCGGCCCAGGGCATCGAAGGCATCGGTCCGACCAGCCTCGGTCGCTTCGAGCCAGGCGTTGAGCGCCAGCTCCGGGAAGTCGCGTTCATCCCCCAGCCCGCCGAGGATCGCGCCGACCTCACCGACGACCAGTTCGAACATGGAGATCTTCTCCTCAAGCAGCGCCAGCAACTGATCTTCCAGTGTGCCGCGCGTGACGAGGTTAAACACGAAGACCTCCCGATTTTGGCCGATGCGGTCGATGCGGCCAATGCGCTGCTCAATCGCCATAGGGTTCCAAGGTACATCGAAGTTAATGAGCGTGTTGCAGAACTGAATATTGCGGCCCTCGCCACCGGATTCTGTGCAGAGCAGCACGGGCGCTTTGTCGCGGAAGTCGGCAATCGCTGCATCCTTCTGCGGCCCGCTGAGGCTGCCGTCGAAGCGCGCGAAGGGCAAGCCGGCATGCGCGAGCAGATTGGCCAGGCGGGCCAGCGTCTCTCGGGAATGGACGAAGACCAGCTTCTTCTCATCCGGGTTGCGACGAAGCAGGTCGAGTAGCGCCGTCTCCTTGCCACCGGTTTCAATCGCCGCCCAGCGTTCGGCTAGAGCCCGCCACTCCATGTCGTCGGGACGGCGTGCTGCGAACCGCGCCACGGCAACCGCCGCGGCGACCGGCGACGATCCGGCCGCGCCGAGCAGGTGGTGCAGTGCCAACCGGTGCCCGCCCGCCCCGGTCTCGGCTGCGAGGCGGCGCACTGCGGCCGCCAGATCGGCATAGGCCTCGACTTCGCCCGGCTGGCCATCGACCTTAATCGTGACCGCGTGGCGGCGCGGAAGTTTCAGAGCGACGACCGCGCGGGTGTTGCGGATCATGGCGCCGCGCATCAATTCACGCAGGCGCTCGGGATTCGCCGGCTGTCTCGGCTTGCCGGGTGTCATGTAGGCAGCGCGGAATTCCTTGAGCGTCTTGAAGATGCCAGGCTTCAAGAGCGTCATTATATTGTATAGTTCCACAAGGTCATTCTGCACCGGCGTCGCTGAGAGCAGCAGCAAGAAACGCTTGTTGAGCGCATCGACGAGCTTCCAACTCTGGCTCGACCGGTCGCGCAGATGATGCGCCTCGTCGATAATGACGAGGTCGAAGGTACCCCCGAGCAGATGCTCAGAATGCTCGCGTCGTCGAGCCGCCGAGATCGACGCGATGATACGCTTCTGCCCCCAGAACGCGGGCGGGTCGTCGCGCAGCAGCTGGTCGTGGGTCGTCGCGAAAGACAGGCTGAATTTGGTCTCCAGTTCCTCCCGCCATTGCCCGACGAGCGAGGCCGGCGCCAGCACTAGCACCCGCTCCGCCATGCCGCGCAACGCATATTCCTTGAGAACCATACCGGCCTCGATGGTTTTTCCGAGGCCGACCTCGTCGGCAAGCAGCACACGGCCGCGGAACTGCTTCAACACCTTCCGCACGGTCTCGATCTGATGCCAGAATGGTTCGACGCCGGTGAGGTGCGGCAGGCAGAGAAGTTCGTCGAAGCCTTGAGCGAAGCCGAGATGGGTGAAACGCTCGCGCAGCCCCCACCATCGGCCCTCCCGTTCGGGCACACGCGCAATGATGTGGAGTAGGGGCGCAAGGTCAACCTCGGCCGCAAAGGAGATGTCGATTTCGATCCTCGGCAAGGACTGGAGCGAGGTTGACGCGACCTCAGGGACAGGCGGCGTGGGCTTGCTGGACGGGCGCGCTGGACGAGGGGCGGGTGGGGGTTTGACTTTACTCTTTGCCGCCGCCGCTTGGCGTCGTTGCGGACAGGGCTGGTCGCGATCCATGATCGCGTCGACCTGCCCTACCATCCATCGCATGCGTTCCCTTCCGCCCGGAAAAGCCTGGAGCGCGGCATGCCAATCGGTCAGCCCGTGGCGTTCCAATAACGCCCGGGCCGCCACACGTTTTCCATCTTGGAACAGCGCCAGCGCTCGTAGCAGGTGATCTGTCGGCGTCGCGCTGTAGCGCTTGGAAATCCGCTTGAGAAACACTAGCGCCCGCTCGGGCCGGTCATCCAAAAGGGCCGCCGTGACAGCGAGCGTGAGGACGATCGGATCGCCGGGGCAGGCGTCAACCGCTGACTCGGCTAGCTCCAGGAATCCGGTGTCGCGACTCGTATCGTCGAAAGTCCGCGACAGCCGCTCTACCCAAACGTCCGCATCGCCCGATGGTTCGAGGGGAAGGAGAGCTTGGTGCGGCAAGGCACGCATAAATAGGCCACAATCCCGAGGCGACAGAATCATCGTCTGCCACTGCTTCGAGAAGGCTAGCTGAGTATGAGGTAAGATCAAGACTTGGAAGGTCGCGCACAACCCCAATTGTGAATATCATGCCGTCCAAGCTCATGCCGCGAGTCTCAGCCGGCGCGTTCAGCGAGTTATTATCAGCGCGCACGTAGGAGGGGCGCTCAATTGCTGCTGATGCAGCGCTTTGGTTCCCGCGATCAATGGCCACGACGCCGGCATTCTGGCTAGGTTTCCCGTTTCCGTTGAATACGGGAAAACACTACAAAAACCCTTACAGTGGATTTGGTTTACCCGACTTGGAGCTTGTACCCATACGGGTTTCGACGACGGTTTCCCGGTATTTTCCCGCTTATGCGGGAACAACCGTGGGCACCTCGCGCGGTCGATCAACACGGATGGTGGCGGTCAGCGACTTTTCCGGGTTGGTGAGCTCGGCCTGCGCCTTGGCCAGCGCCGCCGCGA
>DASVHW010000067.1 GCA_036382395.1 Candidatus Binatia bacterium
AAAGGGGCGACACTCGCACTTGGTCCTCGACGGCACTAGGCGTGCGCAGTCCGTTTGCTCTCTTCGAGCAATGTGGGACTCAAGCCCGAATCTTGCGACCCTGCCCCCGAACACCGGTTCGCGGCGTAGCCAAACCTGCCAGGCGCCGGGCGTGCTTGCGCTCCGCGAGCACATCCGACGTGCCGTTCTGTGCTGCTGGTTGGATGGCGATGCCCGTCGTTCTGGCGCGTTGTTCGGCGCCCGGTCGCGTGTGTCCGATCGCTGCCGGGTCGAGGACGGTCGACGCACCCACCGCTTCGGTTGCCGAATGCGGATCTGTGTCCTCTGTGGCCAGGCCTGGCGGTCTCCGCTCGAAATTGCCGGTGACATGCGGTTGACGTGGGAACCGACTTGTGAACGCTGCGTCAGAACAGGTGGGATGCGCTCGAAAGGCTGGATTGAGAGATCGCGGGCCGCCCAGCCTCCACTGGGTAGGGCACACTTGGGTAGTGGCATCTCGAAAAGTGAAAGCAACAATTGTTTCCATCAGCGCAGTAGATGTCGAGGGCCAGATCGTGACCTTGTCGGGATACGACCTACATTCGGTCCTAGATTCTGGCGCCAACGGTGCCGTGATCGAAGCAACAGATAATGCACTTGGCAGACGCGTTGCAATCAAGATCTGGCCGTTGCAGAGACGGCAAGGGGATAACCGGGATAAGCGGATTCAAGCGCTTGCCGAATCGAAGAAACCTGCAGCGCTCAAGCATGAAGGGATAGTCACAGTCCACCGAGTCATTTCTGGGGACACCTTCGTTGCTCTCGACATGGAGTTCCTCGACGGCCAGACGCTGAGAGAGTGGCTCAGGACCTACAAGCGAAACCTCTGGTCGGACGAGCAGGACATGGATCTAATTCATCGCTCAGCAATGTGGGAGCAGGTTCTTGACGCTCTCGAATATGCGCACACGCAAGGCGTTCTTCACGGCGACATCCATGACCGCAATGTCATGATCACGGATCCCGTCAGCCCGAATCCGATTCTTCTCGACTTCGGAACCTCCGTGTTTGCTGGCCGGAATCGACTCTCGCGATCCAATGAGCGTGAGGTAAAGGGGATCATGGAGTTGACGGCGAAAGTATTCCCCGAGTTAGAACACATCCAGATCATGCCCGCGCCAGAGGGACTCACCCCAGGCGAAGCGGTTAGACACTCCAGGGCTGCAGCCGGCATATTGGTGGAACTTGAGGCATGGAGATCCGCCTTCCGTCGCAATGACGATTACCATATTCGCTGGAAACCTGTGGCGATCGCTGGCCACGTCGTGGAGGCACCAGCCCTTCAGCTCGACGGCGTCATAGCTGCAGTCCGGCGCGTGAGCGACGCGGACATGCATCTTGCTTGGATGCTGGCCATGATTGAGTCGCTTGCCGCCGAAGAAATCAAGGGGAGTTCCAGCGGTACTGCTTTCGACACATCGAGACCGTTGGCCGAGCTGGATGTTGCCGCACGCCGCGGGCTGTTGGCTCTCAGGAACCGGTTAGCGTCGACTGGCCGTCCCGAGCACTGATCGGGGCAGAGCACTTTCAAGGCGCGGACCTACAGGCTCTCGAAGTACCCACTTGTGACGGACCAGTCAAACGCCTTCGCAGGCCCAGGCGTAGGTGCCGTTCTGCGCTGCGGACAGGGTGCCTGCAGCGTTCGTTCTGGCGCGTTATTCGGCTGAGAGGTCGTGTTCGCCTGAAGCGAGCGTGGCCTACTCTGTCTTGTGCGCCCGGCAGGCTACTCGCCAACTTGATCGATCCACTCTGGTGGTATGAGCGCATGACCGTCCGCGCGCCATCGCTCGACGACCGCATCAGCAAACCGTTCATCGTCCAGATCCGCGTGCTCAAGCACCAGAACCTGAAAACCCCCTGCAGTCTCGTCGACGAATCGAAACAAGACATCAAACACCCGGGCCAACGAAGCGTGGTCATCGTCGCCAAGCGGCTCTAACCCAGTCGCGTCCGGAGGGAAGTAGACCTGGGACGGTTGATCAAGAACCAGAAAGTGTGGAACTGGACGAGCGTTCTCGGCTAGGAACGTATGGAGACCGACCAAGGCCGCAAGGTGATAGCCGAGCCAATTCGCGCCGCTACCAATCTCACGGAGTCGGTAGCTGCCATGTGCCGTGTCCACGATTACGGTCAGAGCGCGGGCATCTAGCCGCACTGGCGCCGGTGCGTGCTCTAGTTCCAGCTTGGCCGCCACGTCGGTGATCTGGTACGAGATGCGTGACAAGGCAGCTGCGAGGCGCTCGGCCGCAGCATCGGCGTCAAGCTCACGTCGGAGCGCATCGATTTCCTCTTCGATTTCGTGAAGACGATCAAATGCGAACGCCGACTCCGTCTCACGCGACACTGAGTCGAGGAACAGAGAGACTCGCCCACGCACCGCAGCACGCTGCAGAGACGTCTGACGGACGGAATCGAAGGTCTCGATACTCTCAGAAACACGCTCGATGCTTTGTTGGTTCGATCCGAGCTCGATCGTAAGCCCAGACACGCGACCTTCGACGGCGCCCAATGCGGCTTGAATTCTGGGGAGGTCCTGGTTGACATCTGAGATCTCGAGGCTCACCCGTACGAGGTGTTCCTGGATCTCGGCAACCGCGGTGATCGGGTCAGACAGGACGGACTCACAGAGCGGGCAAGCATTGTTGGGTGAGCCCGCATCTGCGTTGAGCCGGAGCAGATTCAGCGACTGCAAACGGCTTCGCCGTTCACCGGCCTCACCCGCGAAATCGGCTTCGTATCTCGCCAGCTTGCGCAGACGGCGTGCCTCGGCCCGAGCCTCGGCGTATGCGAATCGAAGCTGTTCCCTGGCATCGAGAAGATCGGCCAGCTCGTCGGTACGGTCGGCAGGGGGCAGCACCTCGACGTCCGCGTCGAGCACACTCGACAGCGCTTCGATTGCCGCCGAACGTGTCAGCGACGCTGGCTGGGTTGCGAGACCAAGAGCGACGGCCTCAGATAGCAAACCTGCAGCCCGTCCAGGCGCTTGAGCGAGCGCAGTCTCATCGCTGGATCGGCGTTCCAGTTCGCGCAGCTCACGCTCCCGTAGCCGAAGAAGCTCGCGCTTCACGACGTATTCCGGGTCGATCGTCCCGAGGAAGTAGGGCAAGACATCCCGAATTGCCTGCGGGATTCGCTCTTCACCCTGTTTGTGGAAAAGGATGTCGTGGCTAGCTATCTCCCCTTGATCCTGGATGCAGAAGAACAGCGCGTGGCGAATAGTGGCATCGAAGGCCGCCCTACGTCCGCCGCCGGGATCCGTGATATTGTCGTCGATCCCGGCTACCCGAGATAAGACTGCAACTCCCGAATCAAGATCAGAGTTGAGAACACAATCTTCTAGTTCGGGCGCTGGGGCACCTCGATCACGGAAGCTCACGTGCATCTGAGTGCTCGTACCGCGGCCTTCGGCAGGTGCGGGTCGCGCGATGAGCAGTATTCCGTCCTTCGTCTCAAGTTCGAGCGCATATAGACGCACTGTCTGGCGGATGACTCCGGCAGCAACGTGGTACCTGGAGCTCCCGAGGCAATAGTCGATAATGTCGATGATCGAGCTCTTGCCGGTGGCAGATCGGCCGGTCACGATGTTCACCGCATCCAAGCGGAATGGCAGAGTTCGGCGTGCTCCCTCTGCGTTGTACATGTGCAATGCACGGATCTGGAATGTCACGGCGTAAGTCCTAGCATCGCGCACACGGTCGACGGTGCTCCGGCGTGTACCAGCCATCGCCCGAGATACGCGGCGGCTCGCTGCGCGGCCTCTACGTCCCTGCTGTCACTCTTGATTGTTTGGGATGGGCCATTGGCGCCAGTCGTCAATCTCGCGCCGGACATCCTGAGGACGTTGTTAGTGACAGCGAACAGCAGTCCTTCATTCACGATCGAAACCATGCCAGCGACTTTCGGCTGTAGCGCCAGCTGAAGTTCGGGATTGGACGTTATCCAGTTGACGAACTTCGTTGTCACCCTCATTGACAGCGTGGCGCGAGCTTCTGGGTACAGCGCGATCGTGGCAACGATCGGCGCGTAGATGTATGGCATGCCAGCTGCCCCTTCGCCTTCGTGCGCTCTTGCGGCCCGAGAGAGGAGCAGCGCTATCAGCGCTGGGTTCAGTAAGGTCGCAACCTCTGGAGGTTCATGACGACTGTTGCGCCTGGTCATGTTGTGGCCGGTTCGAGTAGAGCCATTAGTCGAGCGGCGAACTCCGGATGCCAGCCGACGCCAGTGTCAGCACGATCAGCCAATATGTGTAGCGATCCACGGACTAGAAATCGCTCCGTGCACTGTTCCCTGATCGGGGGCGCCGTCGCTTCCTCAACCCAGCGGTAAATCTCCCGCGCTACTGCAGTCTTTGCCGCATCGCCCGCGTCGGCGGGTAGTTCTTCAGCGCATCGATCGAAGACGTAGCGCCACTCCTCAATCAATCGGCGTTCATACCGATCGAGCTCGTCGGGTCCGACAAGGCTGTCGCGCGTCCAACGCGAGCGCTGCGTGTAGGCACGTAGATAGTCCCTAACCGCCGACGCGATTCGTGAAGTGCCCACCCCGACCCAGCCAAGCTGCGCAACGAAAAGGTGGTCAGCAAAGGTCTCAGTGTCCGGATCGAGCAACGGCACGTCGCTGTCAATAGGTAGGTTCTCCGGTAGGAATGACTCGCGTAGGTCACTCACGTACGCATCGATCTCTTCACCGCTGACGAAGGTGGCCTGCTCTGTGCGAAAGATTTCGATACACCTCTGAAACCACCAGCCCTCGAGGTGCGATACGAACGCCGACACGTGCGTGCGTCGCACCGACAATCGACACGTCGCTTCGAGAAGGTCCTCCACACGATCGATGTCTGGGTTCTGGGGCACAACGGTAACGCGGTCCAATAGGGCTAGCCGCTCTTCATCGCTGAGGTCCCTCCATGCGGAGTACGCCTTGGCATTGGTCTCCGAGGCGCCAGCGTCCGCGATCGTATTCAGTGCGACGAGCGCGGCGGCCACATCGCGGCTCGAGTCGTCGACGAGGTGCTCGGCAACGGTGCCTGGTGCGGCGGCACTCGTCGTCACGAGGTATAGGTGCGCCGTGGGCAGTGCAATCGAATGATCAGCCACGCCCTCGGCCCAGATCCGAAGCGTTTTCCAGAGATCGCTGCTCGCATTGGTCAGATTCGTCCCCGGCGCGCGGTGCTTGATCTGCAAGAGGCTCCGGTATCCGTCGGCCGAGACAATCTCAATGTCGTCGCCAGCCTCGACGGAAATCTGCCACTCGACGCCGACTCGAAGCAATTCAAGCGCTCGATGCAGCGCGTACCGCATCTGCATCGCGTAACCGGCCGCCGCGGCGCTCGCGTCGAAGGTACCCGGCATACCGGGAGTACCACTAGTCGCCATGCTGCAGACTATCTCCCCTGCGACCCGGTGGAGTCCTGATCGCGCGCGACACGCAGGCTACTGAGTCCAGCGCAAGCGCGTGCACCGTACCCAACGATCAATCAGACTGTGATCGAACTTCGCTGCCGCAGAACGATCCATCCCCAGGCAGGGGCCGGATGACCGGACTGAGCGAACATTCCGAGCAGACCGAAGGCTCGGGCAGCGCCCTGTCAAGCTGGTCGGCACCGGGATCAGGACAGAATGCGGGACGCGTGCACGCTGTGGCGTTGAGCGGTCCAAAGCACAGAACGACGCCATCGCCAACTCCGGCGGACCGGCGGGAACGCGCCCGAACCGGCGTTCTGCGTGGCCCGCCGAAGACGTATCCGGCAACGGCGTGACGGTACCGATCGACGGATCTGGAGTGCAACCGGTGCCCCATAACGCGCGTCGTCAACCGTGCTGAGAGTGACTCCGAACACCGGTTCGGTGGGGCAGGTTACCCCATTAACGGCACGGCGTGCTTGCTTTTGCGAGCAACCCACCCCGCTGGTTCCGAAAAGCCCGATTACGTTACGGCTGCGTCAATCGCTGTTCGCCGCCTCGATCACCTCGTGCGTGTGGGTTATCGGGTTACAGCGAGTTCGAGACCCCAGTACCTCCTGCCCCGTGTAATCCCGGGCACGGACCGTTAATGATGGGGGGGTCCATAGATGGTCACCATCTTGGTGACGATCTATGCAGGCACCGCTTCATCGGACACAAACGGGACGTGCAGCGATTTCGCAGCTCTCTT
>DASVHW010000068.1 GCA_036382395.1 Candidatus Binatia bacterium
CCGGCGACCAGCTTCGCGCGCGCGGCACCCGCAGCGCCGACGGCGCCTCGCTCACCGCGGAAGAGATTGTCTTTGGAACTTTCCGCAACGTGGCGGGAACGATCTCGTCGATTGATGTCGCAAACCAAACGATGACCGTCATGGACCTGGCTACGAAAAAGCCCGTCGTGGTGAAGATCACGCCTGAGTCCCAAATGCACAAGCTGCCGCAGATGGTCGCGATGGCACTCGCGTTCCGTCTCCGTAGCGGAGAAATCGCGGGGGTGCCGGGCGGCAACGGCCAACCGGCGGGACAGCGTCCGCAGGGTGCGCCGGCACAAGGCGCGGGACAAGCCGGTGGTTCACGGCAAGGCGGCCCGGGAGGACCCAATGGCGGCGGCGGCATGCGCAATGCCGACCTGTCGCAGATGCTGGCTCGCATGCCGCAACTCGCGCTGTCGGAACTTCAGAAGGGTGACGCGCTGATGATCGTCACCACGCAAGGAAATGGGACTGACGTCTCGGCCGTCACGCTGCTCGCGGGCGTGGAGCCAATTCTTACCGCGCCCAATGCGTCCACCATCCTGTCGCCCTGGAACATCGGTACCGCCGGCGCGGGCGAGGCGCAATAAGTTGTACCGGCCCTGTCATATATTTCAGGAGAAGTTATGAAATCGGCAAGTCGCACAATTGCAATACTAATGTTCTTACTCTTGGTGAGCGCTTCCCTGCTCGCGCAATCGACCGGTGTAATTAAAGGACAAGTTACCGATCCGTCCGGCGCCGTCGTCACCGACGCGACCGTCACCGCGAAGTCGGCCGGCGGCCAGGTCGTTTCCGCTGCTACCAACAAGCAGGGCAATTACGAAATCAAGGGACTCACGCCGGGAAAATATGCGATCAGCGTTGTTTCCAAAGGTTTTTCGAAATATGAGACGCAGGACCTCGCCATCGAAGCCGGACATGCGCAGCAACTCGACATCGCGATGGAAATCGCGGTGAAGTCTGAGCAGGTCGAGGTGCAGGACACGACCACGCAGGTGGACGTCGCGCCGTCGAATAACGCGAGCGCCATTGTCCTCAAGGGTAAGGACCTGGACGCCCTCTCCGACGATCCCGACGATCTCGCCGCCGATCTCCAGGCTTTGGCGGGACCTTCGGCCGGCCCTAACGGCGGGCAGATTTATATCGACGGCTTCACCAACGGGCAGCTTCCGCCCAAGTCTTCGATCCGCGAAGTCCGCATCAATACCAATCCGTTCTCGGCGGAGTTCGACCACATCGGCTACGGACGCATTGAGATCTTCACCAAGCCCGGCACCGACAAGTTCCACGGTCAGGCGATGTTCAATTTCAACAACGAGATTTTCAACGCGCGCAATCCGTTCAACCACGGCGACCAGCCGGGATACCAGACGGAGATGTACAACGCCAACGTCGGCGGGCCGCTTAGCAAGAAGGCTTCCTTCTTCTTCAGCGTGCAACGCCGCAAACAGGATGAAACTGCGATCATCAATGCCGTGGTGCTGGACAACAACTTCAACCAGGTCCCGTTCAGCACCGGCATACCCAACCCGGTAACGCGCCTGGAGATCGGTCCGCGCCTCGATTACCAGGTAACGAAAAACAACACGCTGACGGCGCGGTATGAGTTTGGCCAGAACGATAGCCAGGACGGCGGCCTCGGCACCTTTACGCTCCCCACCTACGCGTCCAACACGCACAGAACCAATCACGAACTCCAAATCAGCGATACCCAGGTGCTGAGCACGACCGTGATCAACGAGACCCGTTTCCAATTCGAGCGCAACCGCAGCTCCAACGCGGCCCTGTTCGGTACGCCTTCGATTTCCGTCCTCGGAGCGTTTACCGGCGGTGGCAACTCGGGCGGCATCGCCGAAGACCACTCCGACCAGTACGAATTCCAGAATTACACCCGCATGACGCACGGCAAGCACCTGATTACCTTCGGCGGCCGGGTGCGCGCGACGCGCGATGCCAACCAGTCCACTGGCGGATACAACGGATCCTTTACCTTCGATTCATTGACTGCCTACCAGATCACGCAACAGGGACTCGCGCTGGGATTGACACCGGCGCAAATCCGCACTGCGGGTGGCGGTTCCAGCCAGTTCAGGATTACGGCCGGCCAGCCGCTGGTGGATGTCACCCAGGCGGACGCCGGCCTGTTCGGCGAAGATACGTGGACCCTGCGTCCCAACATGACGCTCACTACAGGTCTCCGCTTCGAGACCCAGAACAACATCCCCAATCATTTCAATTTCGCTCCCCGCGTCGGTTTCGCGTGGGGGCTGGGCAGGATCAAGAACGGGCCATCCAAGACGGTGCTGCGCCTCGGCACCGGCATCTTCTACGACCGCTTCAGCGAGGGCCTGGTCATGCAGGCGGAGCGGCTGAACGGAATTACGCAGCAAACGTACATCGTAACCAATCCGGACTTCTACCCGAACATTCCGGCGGTCAGCACTCTTACCGGCGCATTGAGTTCGCCCACGACGTATCAGATAGCTCCCAATCTCCACGCGCCTTACGTGATTCAGTCGGCGGCCACTCTGGAACGGCAGGTCACGAAGACGGCAACCATGTCGTTTACGTATCTGCACTCGCGCGGTGTGCACCAGTTGCTTACACGCAACATCAACGCACCGCTCCCGGGCACTTACACGGGCCCCGGCACCGGCGTACGGCCACTCGGCGGCAATAACAACGTGTACGAATACAACTCCGAGGGCATATTCAAGCAGGACCAGTTGATTACCAGCGCCAATGTGCGCATCGGCGCAAGAGTAAGTTTGAACAGCTTCTACGTGCTGAATTGGGCCAACGGAAACACTTCCGGTGCGGGCAGCTTCCCGGTCAACCAGTACAGCCTCGCCAACGAGTATGGGCGCACCGGCTACGCGGTCCGGCAGCGGTTCATGGTGATCGGCAATATCTCGGCGCCTTTTGGATTCCGCTTTAGCCCATTCGTAATGGTCAGCTCCGGGAATCCATTCAACATCACGCTCGGGCGCGATCTGAACGGCGACTCGATCTTCAACGACCGTCCAGCGTTCGCGACCGTCCTGACGCGCCCCAGCGTCGTGCAGACCCAATGGGGAGCATTCGACAGCTCGCCCATCGCCGGGCAGACCATCATTCCGGTGAACTACGGCACCGGTCCGGGACTGTTCAGCATCAACCTTCGCGTGAGCAAGACCATCGGCTTTGGTCCCTCCCTGAACTCGGAAGCGAACCGTGGCAATCGCGGCGGCGGTGGCGATCATGGTCCGGGCGGCGGCG
>DASVHW010000069.1 GCA_036382395.1 Candidatus Binatia bacterium
TCACGCTGGCCGAGTTGGGACGTTTTCGTGAGGGCCCGACCGACGACGTCAAACTCCTTGGCGGCCGGCATGCAAGTTTGTACCGCAAGGTCGTCGTCGATCGTGACGGCGGCATCGTCGGGGCCATGTATCTCGGTGACGAGAACGGTGTCGCCGAAATGGGCGTGATCCACGGCATGATCAAGCGCCGCACGAAGTGGCAAGAGTTTGCGGCGCACCGGCTGCCGCGCTCCACGTATGCAACGCTGGTGCAGGCGGCGGCGCACCGCGGGTGAGGCCGCCGGAGGCACTATGCGCGTAACGGTCACACCCCACGCCATTCTGCGCCGCTTCCTGCCCGCAGGCGCCGGCAACTCCGCCGTCCTCGATTTGCACGAGGGGGCGACGGTTGCCGACGTGATCAGCCGCCTCGGAATTCCGCCCGGACACGCCCGGATCATCGTCTCCGGCAGCAGCCAGCTCGAACCGACATCGACACTGCACGACGCCCAGGAGATCGACCTGTTCCCGCCGCTCGCTGGAGGACTGTAGGCGCTGGCCAATGACCGCGGTCATCGTGGACTTCTGACTCCGGCCCGCTAGGGCACTGCTGCAGATACTCCGCATGCAGCCGCGCGCGGGTCACTCCCGACCGTTTGCGCTCGATGAGGCAGTACACATCGAGCCGCCGGTTTGGCTGCGTCGAGCACGGCGTGGTAGAGGAACAGAGGTTGCGAGACGAAAGTGCAAGCGACGGCGGCTGATATGTTACTGGATCTCGCATAATACGGTGACATCTTCCGTTCGTCCCGAGTAGGCGCCCTTCCCCTATGACGTCACTTGTCAAGTGGGGTCGTACGTGCACACCTTTCCTGCCCAGAATATTCTGACGACCAGCGATTCTCCTATTCGTGCGCGTCCTCGAAGGGACGGTCACCAAATTATCATTCGTTGTCCATACAGGATCGAGCGCTGCAACACTTTTGGTCGTTGGCACCCGCAGGCGCAACAACAGGGGCGGCACGCAGGCACTCGAAGGGGACCCATGGTGCGTCGGACACCGGGCATCGCAACGGTTTGTCCGCGAGAGTGTCAGGCGGCTTGCGCGATGGTCTTCTGCTCGAACTCCAGCCAGCGGGCCCGCAGCCGCAACGCCAGTCTGCGCGCCACGGCGACGATGGCCTTCTTGCGTCCGACCCGTTGCTCCAGACGCTCGAAGCATTCGACCAGCGCCAGGTCCTTGCGGCGCTGCACTGCTACCCAGGCACACTGCACCAGCCACGCGCGCAACGCCCCCGGCCCGCACTTGCGTACGGGGCCGCGGTGCACCAGCTCTCCCGAACTGTACTCCCGCGGCGTCAGGCCGAGATAGTTGGGCAGCGAGTCGGCCGTCGCAAACCGCTGGATAGCGCCAATCTCCAAGGCAAAGCGCACGGCGGTAAATGCCCCCACTCCCGACTGCTGCGCGAGCGCTTTGACCAGCGGCGCATACTGCGGCAAGCGCGCCACCGCGCGCAGTTCCTTGGCCAAGCGCCGCGCGCTGGCGCCGGCCGCGGTGCGCAGCGCCACCAACTCCTCGATGCACACGGCCACCGGCGTCGGTAGCTGCTGCGCCTGCAACCACCGCTCCAGCGCACACCACCCCGTGCCGCGCACGGGGGGCGTGTACCCGTGTTCCTGCAGCAACATCCGCACCCGAACCTGCTGGCGGCGGCGGTCCTTGAGGACCTGTCCATAGGTGCGCGACAGCTGCCGGTACTCGTGCTGTTCGCGACTCGGAACGTAGATGCTCTTGAGCACTCCCTTCTCGTACTTCAACGCCAGGCTGCCCGCATCCAGCCCATCGGTCTTCACTTGGGCGCCCGGCGCGCGCTCCACGGTACTCGGCGGCACGACGATCACACGCGCGTTTCGCTCCTCCACCCACCACGCGATCTCGTAGCCAAACCCACACGCCTCGTAGACGACGTGCACCTCGCAGCCGCGGTCCTGGTACTCCCGCACCACGGCTTGCAAATGCTTGAGCTCGCCGGCGCTGCCGAACCGGCGGCGTTCCTGTCCGCCCCAGCGGCAGGCATACACCCACTTCGAGCGCGACAGATCGACGCCGATGATCACCACCTGGCCCGGCTGGGGTGGGCATTGATTGCGACCCTCCTTCAGGACTAACCTTCTCATGGGAGCCTCCTTTCGTGCGGCTGCTTGCGACGCAGCGTGGCGAACACCCTCTGGGCGTCTCGCGTGCACAAGGTACGGCTCCCACTCTTATTCTCCAAACGCCATGCCTCAC
>DASVHW010000070.1 GCA_036382395.1 Candidatus Binatia bacterium
ACTCTCAAACGACTTGTACGGGCCCATGGCCGCGTTGTTGACCAGGATATCGATGGGACCCAGCTCTTTCTGGCACTGCGCCACACACTGCGCGCGCGAGCGCGCCTCCAGCACGTCCCCTTGGATCGCCACGGCGCGACCGCCTTGCGCCTCAATAGTTGCGACCGTCTCCCGCAGCGTGCCGGGAAGATCGGGCGGGTGACTGTCGAGGCTGCGCGCGACGGCGGCAACAACGGCCCCCGCCGATGCCAGGCGCTGCGCGATGGCGGCGCCGATGCCGCGGCTCGCTCCGGTCACCAAAGCGACTTTTCCTTCGCATTCTCTGTTCATGGGCGTCGGTCGTTCCGGCGGATTTAGCGGTCGATGACTCACACCTGTTTTGCGACTAGAGCCTCTTCACCCAGCATGTCGACGATCTTCTTCTCGCTCTTCTTCGCGGGTGCCGCGGCCGGGCCCGGCTTTCCATTGCCGCGCGGCTTCGACTGCTCCGCTCGCCTCCTCATTCTTCCTCCGGCGGGACCAGCGGCTCCAGGACCGCAATCACTTGCGGAATGTCGTTCTGTACGGTGTCCCACACCTTGCGTAGGTCGACTCTGAAGTATTCGTGGATGAGACGGTTGCGCATCCCGATGATGTCTCCCCAGGGTATCTCGGGGTGGGCAGCGCGCGTTGCTTCTGAGACCTTGCACGCGGCCTCGCCAATGACTTCGAGCACGCGCATGACTGCGCTTTGATGCAGCGCGCTCTGTTCGAACCCGTCCCAGTCCACATCGGCAACGAAGCGCTGGGCCCGGCGGGCCGCGACGAGCATGTCGAGCAGGAGTGCGTCGTCACGCCACATACACTGGCTCGTGATGCTGAAGGATATGCCTGCGGCGGATGTAGTTCTCGCTGCGCTCGACGGCGCGGCGCTCGACCAGATCGACCTTGCGGCCGAACAACCGCTCCAGCTCTTCCTCCATGTGGCCCACGTCGAATAGGCTCCAGCGCGCATCAGACGCGAAGCTGACAAGCACGTCGACATCGCTGTCGGGGCGGAAGTCGTCGCGCAGCACCGACCCGAACAGAGAAAACTCGACGATCTTCCAGCGCCGGCAGAACTCGGCAATCCGCTCTCGATCGATCGCAATCCTCACACTCATGCGCCGGCCTCCTCGACGAACTGGCAAACCTCACGCGTCCTCCATGCGGTTACCCGGCTTGCGATATCCTGGTGCAGGTGCGTCAACGCTTACGTCCCGTTGGGTAGACCCTGCAAGACTCTGCCATTCCTGTCAAATCCCCGGCTCGCTCCGGTCACGAGCGCGACTTTGCCTGCGCATTCTCGATTCGCGGGTGTCATCGCATCGTTCTCCAGTCATTACCCCTTGCCTGGTCCCGTGCACCGTTCCATCAGCTCGTCGCCGAACATCCGGCGGCACAGGCGCTCGAAGTTGGCTCCCACCGGGATCGTCATGCCGCCGTCGACGGCAAGAACTTGGCCCGTCACCCAGGCCCCGGAGTCGGCGCAGAAGTACACCACGGCATCGCCGATTTCCTCCGCGGCGCCAGGGCGCCCGAGCGGCGTTGCCCGGAGTACCTCCTTCACGTCCTCGTCGTTCATGCCCAACGCGGTGCCTTCCGTCGGCACGTAACCGGGCTGGATGCAGTTCACGCGGATATTGAAGGGCGCCAGCTCGAGGGCGGCGCAGCGCACGAGCATTTCCAGGCCCGCCTTGGTGACGCCGTACGTCGCCATGTATTTGGGCACCAGAAAACCGTCGGCCGACGACATGGCGACAATGCTGCCGCCACGCTTCTGCATGGCGAGGGCGGCATGTTTGATCGTGAACGCGGTGCCGAGGATGTTCAGGTCGCACGCGAATCGCCAATGCTCGGCGCCCAACGCCAGGACGGGCCCCGGCGCGGCGCTGCCCGCGTT
>DASVHW010000071.1 GCA_036382395.1 Candidatus Binatia bacterium
ATCAGGCGGCGAAACGAAGGTGTCCGAAATGTTCGGCCGGTGGCGCGGCCTGTCTTGCATGTGCTCTGCGGCTCTGCCATTAATACAGGCGAGAGTTCTCAGTATAAACGCGTAGGAGGTGACCTTGTCACGTACACAAGCAAGTTTGGGGCAGCCTTTGCGATCAGGGTTGCGGATCGTTGATCTGAAACGGCGGCCGGCCACCGCCACCAGGCTCATGAACGTGAAGATTCCGGCGGCGCTCAGTGATGCGATTGATCGGCTGGCCGGAGAGTTCGGCACTTCAAAAACCGAGGTGGTGGTTGCGCTGCTGAACACTGGTCTCGATATCGCTGGTACCAAATTGAAAGGGCTGCACCTTCCCAAGAGCAAGTAGCATGAATCGCCCTGGGCGCGGGCGGGTCCAGGGGCGGTGCGCGCGTGCGCCTGCCACCACCGCCTCGCCGGGCGCGATTCTTGGGTGACAGCCCAGTTCCGCAGAAACAACCGATTCCGGGCCGCCACCATCTCTTCAAGAGGATATCGTAACCACTGCCCATCCTGTCGGCCGGTGCGGCCACTTCCTGCTGAGAACGGAAATGGGCGACATCGTCGAGGCCCTGACGAGCCTTTCCCTACCTGCAGCCTCCTGATTGGAGAATCGCTGCGCGCCGTGACGGTGAGGGAGCGTTGCGATCAGTCTAGGTGGGGGCGCCAGCTCGCGGCTGGTAAATCAGGTAGTAGACCACGGGGACGACGACGAGCGAGAACGCCGTCGACGCGAAGATGCCGAAGATGAAGCTCCACGCCAGTCCCGAAAAGATCGGATCGAGGGTGATGACGAACGAGCCAAACATGGCCGCGCCCGCCGTCAGGAAGATGGGCCGCAGACGCGTCGCGCCGGCTTCGATGACGGCCTCGGCCAGCGGCGCGCCCGGGTCTCGGCCGCGAATGTGTTCGATGAAGTCGATCAGGATGATGGAGTTCCGCACCACGATGCCGGCGAGCGCGATCATGCCGATCATGCCCGTCGCCGTGAAGAAGACCGGGGTGGCGTAGGCTCCCACCGGCGTCGTGAAGAGCAGGTTGAGGAGCCAAAAACCCGGCATGATGCCGATCACCGTGAGCGGGATCGCAATCATGATGATGACCGGCATGAGCAGAGACTGGGTCTGCGCCACTAACAAAACGTAAATCATGGCGAGCGCGGCGGCGAAGGCAAGCCCCAGGTCGCGGAACACGTCGACCGTGATCTTCCACTCTCCCTCGCCGGCGAAATCCACGCTGTAACCGGCCGGCAGCGGGCTGTCGCGTAGCCAGCGGTTGAGATCGAACACCGCCTCCACCGGACTCCGGCCTGCCATCTCGGCGATGACGAATGCCACACGACGGAGGTTCTTATGGTAGATCGTGCGTTCGCCGGGATCAGTAGTGGCGGCGCCGATCTCGCCGAGTGGTACGAGCGCGCCGGTTGCCGCCTTCACGCGCAAGGCCAGCAGATCGGGTAGCGACGTACGGGCCGTGCGCGGCAGGCGGACGGTCAACCCGAGCGGCAGCCGCTCCTCCGGCACGTGTACCGTGCCGACCCCATCGCCACTGACGGCGCCCTGCAGCGTTTGCGCTGCCTCCGCGACGTTCACACCGGTGAGCGCGGCCTTCTCGCGATCCAGCCGGTAATGGATCTTCTCGTAGTCGGCCTCCGCATAGTCATCGACGTCGACGACGCCAGCCGTCTTTTCCATCGCGCCGCGGACACGTTTTGAGACCTTGATCAACTCTTCGTTGCTGGCTTCGAGCGGCCCGTAGACCTCCGCGACCAGGGTGGCCAGGACCGGCGGTCCCGGCGGTGCTTCAACGATCTTGACGTTGGCCCCATGCTGTTGCCCAATGCGTTCGATTTCCGGCCGGATGCGCAGGGCGATCTCATGCGATTGCTGGATGCGTGCCTCCTTGGGCAGGAGACTGATGCGTATGTCTCCCACGTTGCCGCCGCGACGCAGGTAGTAGTGGCGCACCATGCCGTTGAAATCCATGGGCGAGGCCAGGCCGACGTAGGTTTCGTAATCGGTGACCTCGACGACTGACGCCAGATAGCGGCCGAGGTCGCGGGCCACGGCGTCGGTGCCCTCAAGCGGTGTCCCCCGCGGCATGTCGATGACCAGGGCCAGCTCGTTCTTGTTGTCGAACGGCAGCATCTTCAAAGGCACGGCCCGGGTGACCGCCAGCAGCGCCGACGCGATGAAGGCGAGCCCCACCGCGAACAAGAAGAGGCGCGCCCGCCGCCGGCTCGCCAGCAGCGGTCCGAGCGTGGCGCGGTACCAGCGATACGTGCGTGATGCGGTGATCTCGAAGGGCGCTGCGTCTTTTTTCTCATACTCGCTCTTGAGCAAGTGGTAACTCGCCCACGGCGTGACCGTGAAGGCGACGACGAGCGACAGCAGCATGGCCACCGGCACGTTGAAGGCCATCGGACGCATGTAGGGGCCCATCATTCCGGTGATGAAGAACATCGGCAGGAACGAGACGATGACGGTGAAGGTCGCCAGAATCGTCGGCGGACGCACCTCATCGATGGCCGTCAGTGTCGCCTCCAGCGGCGGCTCCTGGCGGAGCTTGAAGTGGCGAAAGATGTTCTCCACATCGACAATGGGATCGTCGACCAGCAAGCCGAGGGACAGGATCAGCGCAAACAGCGTGACGCGGTTGATGGTGTAGCCGAAGACCAGATCGAGCAGCAGCGTGACCGACAGCGTCATCGGCACTGCGATGGCGACGATGAAGGCTTCCTTTGGTCCCAACGCGATGGCCAGCAGTACGATGATGGTGGCAATGGCGATGAGCAGGTGCTTGACCAACTCGTTGACCTTGTGATTCGCCGTCTCGCCGAAATTGCGGGTCACGGTGACCGCCACATCGTCGGGGATGACGCGGCCGTGCAGCTTGCGGACGGCTTCGATGACTTCCTCGGCGACGCGGACGGCGTTGGTGCCTTTGCGCTTGGCGATGGCGATGGTGACGGCGGGCCGTTCTGAAAGCCTGCTCTCGATCCCTCCCCCGTTCGCAGAAATGCTCACAGGGGAGGGAAACAAGGTCCCCTCCTCTGTTGCCACTTCTGGCAACGGAGGAGGGTCAGGGTGGAGGTGAGGTTCTCCGAGGTTGCGCGCCTGGGCTGCCGCCGGGCCGAAGCCGATACGGGTGTAGCTCTCGACTTCCTCCGGGCCGTCGGCAACACGGCCGACATCGCGCACGTACACGGGCCGGCCATCAATTGCCGTGACAACGGTGGCCTCGACTTCCTCGGCCGAGCCGAAAAACGGGCCGGCCTCCAGCGCCACTTCACGCCCCCCACGCTCGAAGCTTCCAGCTTGGACATTCACATTCGCGGCGCGCAGCGCGCCGACCACCTCCAGCATGGAGGTCCCGCGAGCCGCCAGCCGCGCCGGGTCGAGGTACACGGTGACGCGGCGTTGCTGGCCACCCACCACCCAGCTTCTGCCGGTGTTGGGGACGCGCGCGAGCTTGTCGAGCACTTCATCGGCGATGCGCCGGAGATCCGGGCTGCCGGCACGGGCATCGGCAGCGGACAAGGTGAACAGGATGATCGGCACGTCATCGATTTCGACCGGTTTGACGATCCAGCTCGTGACCCCAGGCGGCACGGCGTCCTGGTTGGACATGACCTTGTTCCACACCTTGACGAGACTGCGCTCGCGATCCTGGCCGACGTAAAAGCGGACCGTCACGACGGCCTCACCGGGACGCGACATGGAATAGACGTACTCGACGCCGTCGATCTCCCACAGCTTGGCTTCGAGCGGCGTCGCCACCAGTTTTTCAGTCTCTTCGGCGGAGGCGCCGGGAAAGCGGACGAAGACGTCGGCGAACGGTACGACGATCTGCGGCTCTTCCTCACGCGGCGTGACGAGCAACGCCAGCGCACCCGCCAACAGGGATGCGATGACGAAAAGAATCGACAGCTTGGAGGTGATGAAGATGCGGACGATCTGCGCGGTCAGTCCGCGTTTCGGGGGTTGAGCTTCAGTCATCAGCGATCAGCTGTGCCCAGCTCGACGATCACGCGCTGGCCTTCCTGTAGCCCCGACAGCACCTCGACTCGATCCCCGTACGTTTTCCCGGTTCGGACGTTTCGAGTGCGTATGTCGCCGTCCACGACCAGCCGTACGGCTTCGAGCTGGCCGGAGCGGGAGACCGCTGCCGGCGGAACGAGCAGGGCCACATGCGCTCCGCAGGGGGTGCGCAGGCTGCCGAAGGTGCCCGGGCGGAGGCCCGGAAGCGCCGGTAGGGCCGCCTTGACGAGAAAGGTTCGACTTTGCGGATCGGCCGCCGGGGCGATCTCTTCGATGCGCGCCGCCGCCTCTCGAACCGGCGAGTCGATGCGTGCGGTAACGTCCATGCCAAGGCTGAGCATGCCGGCACAGCCTTCGGGGACGTGAGTCTCCAAGCGCAGCGAGCCCGGGTCATGGATGACCGCGATGGGTTTCCCCGGAACGGCCATGTCGCCGGGATCGACAAGTCGCTCGGCAACGACTCCATCGAACGGGGCACGCATGCTCGTATCGCCGAGCAACACCTGCACTTCAGTGAGGGCGTCGCGTGCCTGCGCCACCTGGGCGCGTGTCGACTTGCTACGGGCCTCGACACCGTCGAGTTCTTGCTGGGTTGATGCCCCCTTGCGGAACAGCGTCTGTCCGCGGCGTAAATCGGCGTCAGCCTGGGCCGCCTGCGCCTCCGCCGCTGCGAGTGCTGCGCGCGCCTGGTCGGCACGGGCCTTCATATCGCGATCGTCGAGCACGGCGATGATATCACCCCGCCGGACAGCGGTCCCGGCGGTGACACGCACCTCCAGCACGCGCGCCATCGCTTTGGCGGCGACATTGGCGACGGTGCGTGAACGCACGGTGGCGGGCCAGTCGATGACGTCCTGCACCTCACGCTTTTCGACCGTCGCCAGGTTGTGAGACGCGGCGCCGCCGGCTGGAAGGGGAACGACGCCCGGGGCCACTTTCCGGCCACCGATCGTTCCCTGCAGGTAGAGGAGAAGCAGGACAAGTGCGGCGACGGCAGCCGCGGCAAAGAGGGCTTTGCGCGGAATGCGTCCGATGTGGTGTGCACTCATTGACGGTCCCCCTCGGCCCACAATCCCAGTGCCTTGTGCAGTCCGGCGTCGGCGCGCCGGACATCATAGCGTGCCGCGATGGCGCGCGAGCGGGCATCGGTCCGCGCAACTTCCGTTTCCAAGTACCGCGTGATGGTCACGGCACCGGCCTGGTATTGCGCCTCGACCAGGCGTAGGGCTTCTTCTGCGGCCGTGATCACGGCTTCGGTGACGCGAGCCCGTTCACGCGCTTCTTGAAAAGTGAGGAAGGCGGTCTTGACGTCACGTTCGATCTCCAATCGCGCCTTGCGCTCTGCCTGACGAGCCTCCGCCAGGCGCCGCTCGGCAGCACGCACGCGCTCAGCCGTGCGGAACCCGGAGAACAGATCCAACTTGGCGGTGGCGCCGACGATCCAGTTGTCCTGGCGCCGTGAAAGTTCGAGGTTGGTGTCGTCCTGGCCGTAACTGGCGACGGCATCGATGCGGGGCAGATAGGCGGCGCGTTCGGCTTTCACCTCATGCTCACGCATGGCCACGGCACGGGCAGCGGCTTGGATCTCGGGACGGCGAGCGACGGCCTGCGGGAGCGCCTCGTCGAAGGTTTCAGGGACCTCGGGTTCCGGCGGTATGCCGACAGCTGCGACCTCGAGCGGCGTATCCGCAGACAGGCCGAGCAAGAGGCGGAGTCCGGCGCGGGCGAGCTCGACAGCATTCTGCGCGCGCACGTGGGCTTCACGCGCGGCGGCCAGCCGCACTTCGAGAGAGAGAAGGTCCGACTTCAGGGCGACGCCGGATTCAAAGCGAGCGCGGGCTTGTGACAGCGCACTCTCGACCGCCTCGATCGAGACCCGAGTCACCTCGACCTGCTCGGGCCCGACGAGCAGGGCGTAGTAGGCGGCAATGACGGCATCGGCAAGCGCGTTACGCACAGCCGCCCGCTCGAGCCTCGCGGCCTCGACGCCGAGCGCGGCGGCCACCCGCCGCTCATAATCCTGGCCGCCGCGAAAGAGCGGCAGGGCGCCGACGATCTCTGGCCGAACATCTTGCGTCGGCCCGGGGTTGTTGAAGTCGAGGCTGGACGAAAAGTGGCGTTGGGCGAGAATCATAGCGAACGCCTGCGCCGGATTGTCCGTCCGCGCGTAGGAGAGACGCGTCGAGACCTGTGGAAAGAAGGCCGCCGTCGCCTGGCCGACGCGGGCTTCGGCTTCGCCAATACGCTCAGCGGCCGCACGAAGATCCGGGTTCTGTTCGAAGGCAAGGGCGACGGCTTCGTCGAGTGTAAGCGGTCGTTCGGGCTCGACCGGTTGGGGAGCGCTGCGGCTGGGACCCGAGTCCGCCACGGGGTGTCCAAGCAGGCGCGCATCTCCCCCGCCGAGAGGATCTTGAACGGAGACCCTTTCGGATGCCATGCAACCGCCGAGAATCAGCAGCACACCCGGCACGAGGACGAGCTTGGCCACCTGCCCGTAGATGTCGGTGCGGCCGGTCACGGGGATTACGTGGTGCCCAGACGTCTGAGCACCTTCTCCGCCGGGCAGATGCCGGTGAAGGCTGACTGCATGAGGTTCAGGGCGACGAAGGCCGCGAGCAGATGCCAGGCCGGTGACACCAGGTGCCCGAGGGTCAGGCTGATGGCCACCATGCTTCCCGCCAACAGGCGAACAGCGCGTTCAGTTTTCATGCGTTACCCCTTTTTGTCTTCACAAGGTGTGAGCCTCGGCGGAGCAAAAGGATTCATCCACGTTACAGCAGATCGTCGAAGGGTCAAGGCCAATCCCCTGCCCGTGTCGACCTCCTCAGCGCTCTGTGTGCTCCTGCGGAGGGCCTTCGTGTTCGTCCGGGCGCGCCGACCGGCGCGCGTTGGGCACCGCTCAAGTGGGGACTCCGAGTCGCGGCAGGAGCCACACCTGAAGTAAGTACCAGCCACCCAATACGAGCAACGGCCCGAGCCAGCTTTCCATGACGTATGCCTCTCCTGACCACTTAGAGCCGCGCCGGCGGCAAAGGGTTCACGAATTGGCAGCGAGGAATGCGCGAAGCCTCTCCCGGACGGATTGCTGAATTGGTTCCGGTACTTGCGGCGATGGGGTGGTGCGGCAAAGCCGCAGGGTGCGCCGCAGCGACTCGCACGTTTCCCGACAACCGGCGCAGCGCTCGATGTGCCGCTCCATCTCGGCACACAGGTCGGAGCTGATCTCGCCCTCGAGGTGTCGGGAGAAGAGCAGCAGCACGTCGGGGCATTTTTGCGAGGGGCGCCGGTCCGGCTTCTCCAGGCCTATACCCAGCAACGGCGCGAGCGATTCGCGCACCGCCAGGCGCGCGCGGTGCAGGCGGCTCTTGACGGATTCATCGGCTGGTACCGCAAGAGCAACGTTTCCAAGGCGTTCCGGTCACCAGCTCGCGCCGCGGTCAGCAGTTCCCCGTCGCTGCGTTCCATCGTTCTTGCTGCCTTAGAGCTATCCACAAAGTGCAACTGGCCGCAACCGACTTCACACCAGTACCTACGGCGCACGGGTCTGCCCTCGTGCGTCAGCGGATAATATCAACCGTAAGGTGGCGGCCGGATCCTTTCCGCCGATCGGATGGATTGCTGATGGAAGACGCGGTTACCGAGAAGGCGGCGAGGAGCGACTCGGCGCTTGGGGCGTGCGATTATTCGTGCCGCCCTTACTGGCAGTGTGTCCCCACGCAACCAGGACCCCGTCCAAGAAATGTAGAGTGCACTCACGTCCGCCCGGGGCAGGCGTCCCTTCCCCACAAGGGTCTTCCCCCTCGAGGAGTGACAACTCCCCTGTCCCCTTTGGCAGAATGATGCGATAGCGCCAGTCTTCCACCAGACCCTCGCGGGTCAACGTACGGTTCTCTTCGACCGCGTCGCCGACGCACGCCCGAACCTGTTCAGCGGTCATGCCGCGCATAAGCCTACCGGTGGCAACGCCGTCCCGTATCGTTTGATCCAGTTCGGAATGAGATTGGATGTAGCCCTCACGCCGAGCTCGGCGGAGCTTTTCCAGCGCGGCTTTGTGACGGGCTTCCCAGCCGGGTTCACTGGTGATCTCCCGCTCGATTCCCTGGGCGGTGAGAATGAAAACGCGAACCCCGCTGGCAGCGGTGAACTGGTAAAACACATGCGCATAGTTGTCCTCTGCTGGCTGCACATCATGCGCATGGCTTACATTAGGGGTCGGCTCTGACGGCGGACTCAAGTGCCGCGGAGGGGCGGGTGGCGTCTCTGTCAGCTCGACGCCCCGTGCGGGAGCAGTGCGCACAAACAACAAGGATGGCAGAAGCGCCCATAACAGCATCCGCCAAGACCGAGGCCTAGGTGAGGCGCTCGGGACCACTGGGCATAAGGCGGCGACGGCTATGGCGACTCCCTCGCGCTGCTTGACGCGGCTGGCACACAGTTGTGCATGAGATCCGTGGTGGCGTTTCATCGTCTGCGCACTGTCGCTGTCCTTCCGGCTCGAACCCGTGCTCCCCCAGGGCAAGGCTCGGCAATCGCAGCTATCCGAGTTCTCCGGCGCCCCGCACGGCAATCCGCAGTGATACCTCCCGCCGCTCCTCGCCGCGGTCGGCACCTGCCCCAACTACGTATTCGGTACTCCCAGTTGAACCATGTAGCGCGATTTGCGCTTGCGTCCAATGACAAATGTCAGGGCGTGCGTTCTCTCGCCGATGCAACGGCCGCGTTGGCGCT
>DASVHW010000072.1 GCA_036382395.1 Candidatus Binatia bacterium
AGAATTCGCTTGACAACCAGGCCCATCAGAAGTAACCAAACAAACGTTTGTTTGTCTGGTCTGTGGGCTGCTTCGGGAGAATCCGTGATGCGGGAAAAGGCCCCGACCGCCAGACATCGGGGAATTGGAGTAGCCGAGAGAACACTGTCCCAACCGTAAAGGAAGCGCGCCATGGCAAGCAGGGAAAAAGTCCGGCAGTTCCTGGAAGAGTCAGAGTCCCACAAGCACTACTCGAGCATCGTTGAATGTGCCCTGACCTATTTCATCACCAAGGCGGAAAAGGAAGGTAACGCGCGCTTCGCGGACGACCTCAGGAAAGCGAAGAAGGATTACCATGAGGAGTTCAAGTGGGCCATCGAACTGACCGAACAGGTATGGGCGGAGCTGTTCACAGACGAAGAGTTGGACGACTTGATCGTGCTGCATTCCAACCCGGCACTGAAGAAAGCGCGCGCCCTAACGGCGGATATTTTCAATAGAATCTTGGAAAAATACGTCTTGGCGTCGGCCTGATGGAACGCACCACACCAGGAGCGGTTGCACAAATGGAAGAACGTCCTCCCGTAACCGAGGAAAAACGACTTTCGAGCAAACAGGAACCTCCTACTCCCGCCGCCAAGCAGGAAAGTCACGGAGCGATGCTGATGCGATCGACCGGCTTGGGAAAGGCCGAGCTGGTGGCGGAGATCATCGGGTTAAGGCGCCAAGGAGACTATCTCATCATGGAGCTGCAAACCACCAAGCCGGTACGCTGGAAGATCCGCGGCGGGCTGAGTCACAAGGATTTGCGCATGCTCCTGAAGGCGATGATGAAGCTCTCGGTGCTTTCCTTCCTGTTCAACCTACGCGCCTGGTTCAAGGAACCGGTGCATCCCGGTGACTTCTGAACCACACCGCGTGCATGTCCCCGCACTCACCGCGGAATCAAGATTATCGAAGGAGTTCATGATGGCTGATAAGACGTTCGATGCCGTGATCGTCGGCGGCGGGAACAAGGCGCTGCTGCTGGCCCTGTATCTCATCAAGTATGGCGGCATGAGTGTCGGCATCTTCGAGCGGCGACACGAGATCGGCGGCTGCCTGGCCACCGAGGAGCTCTCCGCCCCCGGCTTTCGCGGCAACACCCACGCCAACATCATTCTGCCCTGGTACTACGCGCCGGTCTGGCGCGATTTCCCCCAGTTCTGGGACTACGGCGCGCAATGGGAACAGCACACCTGCAGTGACGGGTTCGTGTTCAAGGACAAGGAGAACTGTCTGGCGATTTACAGCGAGAAGCACGATCCGACGTGGGAACGCACGGCACAGGAGATCGCCCGGTTCTCGCAGCGGGACGCCGAGACCTGGCGCAAGCTCTACAAGATGTCCCAATCCGAAGAGTATCTGCGCGTGCTCATCGATTCGCTCTTCCTGCCGGCGGAGGACCGACTCACCGGCACCGTCGAGGAACGCAAGATGATGATGTTCCCCGGGCTCATGGAGGCCGGCCTGGTCCCCGACTCACTGTCCATGAAAGCGAACGGCTTGCGCGCGGCCCAGGAATGGTTCGACAGCCCGGAACTGCAGTCCTGCATCCTGCGCTTCGCGGTCTCCTCCGTCATCGACATCAACGAGCCCGGCTACGGGATGTACACGATGGGCATGGCGCTGACCCTGCCCACGATCGGGTTCAACCGCGGCGGCACGCACCAGATAGCGCACGCCGCACATCAGCTCCTCGTCCAGATGGGCTGCAGCTTCTTCACCAACGTGGAGGTGAAGAGCGCCATCATCGAGAACGGGACGGCAACGGGGATCCGCCTCGCCGACGGCAGCGAGATCGCGGCGCGCAAGCTCGTGGCGAGTACCCTCTCGCCGCGGCAGCTCATCTTCGAACTGATCGGCGCGGAGCACTGCGACGACCTGCTGAAGAAGCGCGTGAAGCTGCTGGACGATACGTTCGGTTGCCTGATGTGGTACAGCTTCGCCGTCCACCAAGCACCCAAGTACAAGGCCGAGGCCTTCAACCCCGACATCCACGAGTGCCAGTGGCTGGGGATGCAGCCGGACCCCGACCCGATGCATATCGCCCGCGAGTGCTTCTATCAGAAGCTCAAGAAGTTCCCGCCGCTGGAGGATTACGCCCCCACCGTCGGCTGCCACAGCCTGGTCGATCCCGCCTTTGCCCCGCCGGGCAAGCACGTGGTGTACAACGAGCAGCTCGGCCCGCCGGCCAGCGCACACACCGAGAAGGAGTGGCTGGAGATCAAGAAGCGCTACGCCGACGAGCTCATCGGCCTCTGGGAGGACTACGCGCCGAACATGAATTGGGACAACGTCATCGGTGTCGATACCAACTGCGCCTTCGATCATACCCGGATGCGCAACCTCGGCATCAACGGGACCATGGCAGGCATCGACCGATCCCCGTTCCAGATCGAGGAGAACCGCCCGACGCCCGAGCTGGCCAACCACCGCACCCCGATCAAGCATCTCTACGCCACCGGAGGCTCGTGGCACGTGGGCTCCAACGCCGGATCGACCGAAGCGTATAACTGCTACCGCATCATCGCCAAAGATCTCGGGCTCGCCAAACCGTGGGAGGAGCCAGGAAAAGAAGAGCCGGATTCGTTGGTCGAGCAGATCAAGATCGTCAAGAAACGGGCGCAAGCTTCGGCGCCCCGATAAACACGGTGGCCTAGCCAACACTCTCAGACTACGAGGGCACAGACATGGCGCAAACCTACGATGTCATCATTATCGGCAGCGGTCCCAATGGGCTGGCAATCGGCGCGTATCTCGCCAAAGCGGGACAGAAGGTTCTGCTGCTGGAGAAGCGCTTCGAGGCCGGCGGCGGGCTGGCCACCGAACAGGTGACGATTCCCGACTTCTACCACAACACCCACGCGGTCTACATGATGATGGTGGACTACGCGCCGGTTTATTCGGATTTCCAATTCGAAGAGCGCGGCGTCAAGCACATCTGTCCGGAGCTGCAGGTGGCCATGCCACTGACCGATGGCCGGTCGTTGTGCATCTACCGCGACGTGGAGCGCACGTGTGCCTCGATCGCCAAGTTCTCGAAGAAGGACGCCGACAGCTACCGCGACATGCAGCGCCATTTCGAGGAGCTGATGAAGCACATCCTGGGCCCGCAGACCTACGTGCCGATGGAGGCCGCGCCGCTGATGGCGGCCAAGGCGGATCTCACCGAGCTCGGCCGCGCCTTGTCCGAGTACACCGAGAAGACGCCCGAGGAGATCGTCTGTGAGCGCTTCGAGAACGAGCAGGTCCGCACGCTCATGCTGTACATGGCCTGCCACTGGGGCCTCGATTACGCCCAGTCCGGGGTCAGCTACATGGTCCCCATCTACCTCAACCGCATGTCGAACTATCGGCTGGTGGCCGGCGGCTCGCATCGCGTCTCCAACGCGCTGCTCAAATCGATCTTCGAGAACAAGGGGCAGATCCGCACCAGTGTTCGCATCAAACGGATCATCGTCGAAAACGGTGCGGCGAAGGGCGTGGAGCTGGAGGACGGCACGCAGTTCATGGCCAACACCGCGGTGGTGAGCACCATCGACACGCATCAGACGTTCCTGAAGTACGTCGGCGAAGACAAGCTCGAAAGCGAATTCGTCGACATGATCAAGATCTGGCAGTGGGAGAAATGGAGTCTGGCCGTGTCGCATCTGGCCATGGCCGAGCCCCCGAGCTTCAAGGCCGCCGCCTCCCAACCCGACCTCAACACGGCGTTCATCCACGTCCTCGGCTACGAGAACCTCGCCGCGCTGAAAGGGCACTGGGACGCCATGGCGAAGGGCGAGATGCCGGCGAGCGCGGGCTACAACTGCTGCTTCCCGAGCATCCACGATGCCTACCAGGCGCCGCCGGGCCGAGCCTCCGGGCTGATCTCGCAGATGGCGCCGTTCGACTTGAAAGACGGCGGCTCCGAGCGCTGGCTGAACCACAAGTACCGCGAAGAGACAGTCGAGAGACAGCTCGCGGTGCTGCAACGCTACGCGCCGAACGTCACACGGGAGAAAGTGCTCTGGACGTATCTGACCACGCCGGCGGACATTCAGAACAAGTTCGCCAACATGGTCGAAGGCAGCTACAAGCAAGGCGCCTATCACCCGCTGCAGATGGGTTACCTGCGGCCGAACCAGGACTGCTCGCAGTACCGCACCCCGGTGAAGAACCTCTATCTCGGCGGGGCCAGTGTGGCCCCGGGCGGCATGGTGCTCTTTGGCCCCGGGTACAACTGCGCCAACGCCATCGCCGAGGATTTCGCCATCCAGAAATGGTGGACGGAGCCGGCGTACATCACGCAGGCACGCGAAAACGGGTACGTGTAGCAGGATACCGCTTCTTGAGTGGCTTGCGGAGGCACGTATGAGCAAAGATGAACGGTTTGATGTCGTCATCATTGGCGCCGGTCCCAACGGCATGGCGACCGCCGCCTATCTGGCCAAATCCGGCTTGAGCGTCTGCGTTCTGGAAGAGCGCACGGAGTGTGGGGGCGCCTGCGAAACGCAGGAGCCGATCCCGGGCGTGCGCATCTATCCGCACGCGATGCTGATGTACGCCTCGCCGGCGCCGGGCTTCGAGCAATTGGAGTTGCACAAGTACGGCTTCCGCATGACCTGGCACCCCGACTACGCGCAAAACGAGGATCTGGCCGCTCTCGCCTGTACCGATGGCTGGCGCCCCATTTCCATGCAGGACAAGATGGGCTGGGCCAAGCTCGGCGGCCTGCTCGGCCAACCGCCGTTCACCAAGGAGCTGATGCGCGCCACATTCTGGTGCCCGCCGCATCCTCCCGAAGTCGAGATCACGGACGACAACGTCCCCTACATGCAGGTCTACAAACAGCGCCAGCCGGACATGTACACCCACGAGCTGCGCGAGATGACGATGTTCGATCTGCTCGACGAGCACTGCGAGACCGAGCACTTCAAGGCCTGCATGGCGTTCGCCGCCTGGGCGTCCGGCGCCGCCGGCCACTGGGAGGGGGTAGCGATTCCGGCGACCCTCTGCGTGCAACTCCTGACTCTGCCCAACACCGGCCAGAACAGCATTCCGCGCGGCGGCCTGCACGGCTACTTCCACGCCATCCATCGCGCCGCTGTGCACAAAGGCGCGGTGGTGCGGACGAGTTGCCCGGTCGATGAGATTCTCATCGAGGATGGGCGGGCCGTGGGCGTACGGTTGCGAGAAACCGCAGCCATGGGCGGAAGAACGATCTGGGCCAACAAGGCCGTGATCGCCGCCTGCGACATCCACCAAGTCTTCCTCAAGATGGTCGGGCGACGCCACCTCGATCCCGGCCTCATCCAGAAGATCAAGGACGTCAGCTTGAAGAACCAGACCCTCTACGTCTCGGTCTTCCATACGAAGAATCAGCTGCGTTTGAAGCCGAATTGGGCGCGGGAAGACCGCGTCATGGGCGAGAACAAGCAGCCCTTCCTCGGCGTCTATCCGTGCGACTCGCGCGAGATCTACTACGAGAACGTCGCCGACGTGGACGGTAGGAAGGGCCAGCCGACGGTGCCGCCGGAACACGCCATGTGGTTCCAGGCACCGCCGCAGAGCTTCGACCCGACCGATTGCCAGGCGAACTATCCGGCCGCGCGCGGCTACATTTCACAAGCGTACGAGATGGCGGTCACATCACCCGACTACCACAAGGAGGGGGAGGACGCCCTCGACAGGCACAAGCCCGAAATGGACGCGTACATGCGCAAGGCCTACGGCCAGATGTTGGACGGTCTCGAAGACGACAACGTCATCCACCACTGGAGCGCCACCGGCCGCGATGTCGAGTTCCGCAACACCGGCATCATCGGCGGCACGTGGTGCGGCAGCCGCCACGATGAAGACCAGTTGTGGACCAACCGGCCAATCCCGGAGTTGGCTCGCTACCGCACACCGATCGACGGACTGTACCACGCGCACCAGACGTCTGGGCATCCGGGCGGACTGTGCCTAATGGCGATTCCGTACAACCTGATGCACATCCTCATCGAGGACGGCGTCGCCGAACCCGGCAAGTGGTGGTACCCGTCGCCGTGGTACATCCCCCAAGCGGGTAAGATCTCCGCGAAACGCGGCTAACGCGCAGGCACGAGGCGGATGATGTCAGACTTCAAATACAAATCGGAGTTCAAATACGACCCCACTGATGTGTTCGGACACATGCAGGAGGAGTTTCCCAAGAAAAGCGAATTCGACGTCGTGATCATCGGCGGCGGGCCCAACGGGCTCATCGCCGGCGCCTATCTCGCCAAGGCCGGCTTGAGCGTCGCCGTGTGCGAGCGGCGTTTCGAGGCCGGCGGCGGGTTGGCCACCGAGGAGAACCTCTATCCCTGCTACTCGTCCAACCCTCACGTCCTCTACCACATGATGGTCGACTACATGCCGGCGATCCAGGACTTCGAGCTGGACGGTCCCGCGCTCACCTGGATCAAGCCGAATTCCCAGACCGGCATGGTGTTCGAGGACGGCTCGTCGGTGCTGCTCACGCGCATGGTGCAGGACACCAAGGATTCCATCAGCAAGTATTCCTTCAAGGATGCGGTGACCTTCGGCAAGGTCATTCGCGAGTGGCGCAAGATCGTCGACGACATCATCGCACCGGCCACGTACATCCCGCCCATGGATCCGATCGAGATCACCATGGCCATGCAGCGCACCAAGGTCGGCCAGCAGATGTTGGAGATCGGTGAACTGAGCCCGCTGCAGCTCATCACGGAGACCTTCGAGCACGACAAGGTCCGTGCGCTCCTGCTGTATGCCACCTGCATGTGGGGGTTGGATCCGCGCGAGACCGGTATGGGCTTCATGGTGCCCCTCATGCTCGATCGCGCCATGAACAAGTGTTACTGCTACGGCGGCTCTCACAAGTTCGGCAGTGCGTTGGCGCGCCAGGTTGTCAAGAACGGCGGCTTGATCCTGGAAGCGGCCACCGTGGACAAAATCCTCATGGAGAACGGGCGGGCGGCCGGCGTGCACATCATGCACGAGGACCGTGTCCTGCGCGCCAAAGTGGTCATGTCCACCCTGGACCCGCACTCCACGTTCCTCGACTTGGTCGGGGAGCAGCATCTGCCCGCTACGCTGAAGGAGTCGGTAAAAGGATGGGCCTGGGACAAGTGGAGTTTCAACACCCTCCACATCGCCGCTGACGAGCCACCGAAGTACGTCACCGACGATCCGTGGATCAACGAGTCGTTTGCCACCGTCATCGGCATAGAAAGCGTGGAGCAGCTCCTGAACCATTGGAGCAACGTCGCCGCGGGGAAGATCGACCTGAACAGCTTTGGTGGCCACTCGACCTGCGAGAGTCTGTTCGACCCGACGTTGAGCGACCGCCCCGGCAAGTACGTGTCCATGTTCCAGATCCATGCGCCCTACGGGATCAAGGGCGGCTGGGTAAATCACCGCGAGGAGATCAAGGCGGCCATGCTGGCGAAGTGGCGGAAGGCGGCGCCGAATCTGACGGCGGACAAGATCATCAGCACCGCCATGGAGGATCCCGAGGAGATCGAGATCCGTTTCCCGAACATGCGCCGCGGCTCCATCAAGCACGGCGACTACCGGCCGCTGCAAATGGGCTGCTACCGCCCCAACCAGGAGTGCTCCGGCACCAACACCCCGATCGAAGGTCTCTATGTCTGCGGCGTGTCGGTGTACCCGGGAGGTCTGGTGCTCGGTGGTCCCGGCTATCTGGGCGCGAACAAAGTGGCCGAGGATCTGGGAGTCAAGAAATGGTGGAAGCCCACTCGGGAGATGGACAGGTACATAAAAACGTATCTCAAATGAAAAGCTGACTTTCCCCCTTTTTGCCAAGAAGCGAAACCTAACCGACGGAGGTGAACGATGGGTAAGGAAGAACGGTACGATGTCGTTATCATAGGTGCCGGTCACAACGGCACCACGACCGCGGCGTATCTGGCGAAGTGCGGACTGAGCGTCTGCGTGCTGGAGGAGCGGCCGGAGTGTGGCGGAGCGCAGGAGACGGTCGAACCCATAGCCGGGGTGCGTATCCAGCCTCACGCCATCGCCAACTATGGCGGATCTGCCCCGGGCTGGGAGCAACTCGAACTGTGGCGTTACGGCTTCCGGATGGATTGGGACCCTAGTGTGCCGCTCCCGATGGATTTCGATCGCTATCTGTTCACCCGCGACGGGATGTCGCCGATCACCGAGAAAGACAAGATGGGCTGGGCCAAGATCACCGGCCTTTTGACCGATCCGCCGTTTTACAAAGATCTGATGCGCGCCACGTTCTGGTGCCCGCCGCATCCCCAAGGCGTCGAGCTGAACGAACACACCATCCCCTACATGCAGGTGTACAAGCAGCACCTGCCCGAGGTGTGGAGCCGGGAACTGATGGAAATGACGATGTTCGACCTGATGGACGAGCATTGTGAAACGGAACCGTTCAAGGTGAACATGGCGTGGACGGCGCTGGTCTCGGGCGCGCACGGCCACATGGAAGGGGTAGCCATCCCGGCGCTCTGCAGCGTGGCCACCGTGTTCCCGCCGGCGGTGGCCAAACCGGTGGCCGCGCGCGGCAACATGCACGGCTACTACCACGCGCTCTTTCGCTGCGCGGTCGCCAACGGAGCGATATTCCGCGCCTGCTGCCCGGTCGAGGAGATCATCATCGAGAACGGGCGCGCCGCCGGCGTGCGCTTGCGCGACGACGCAACCTGGGGCGCCAAGAAGATCTGGGCGAACAAAGCGGTGATCAGCGCGGCGCACATCAAGCCGACCTTCCTCAAAATGATCGGTCCGCGGCATCTGGACACCGGTTTCATCCAGCGCATCAAGGACCTCAGCCTCAAGGGCGGCAGTCTCTATATGACGCACTTTCTCACCCGTGAGGAACTGCGCTACCGTCCCAAGTATCAGCGGCAGCCGGCGGAGAAGTACCCGTTCCTCGGCCCCTTCTTCCCCTCTGACAGCCGCGAGATCTACTTCGAGAATGTTCGCGACGTGCTGGGACACCAGGCGAACCTCACGCTGCCGCCGGATAAGGCGATGTGGGGTATGGTGTCCAGTAACTTGTACGATCCGACGAACCCGCAGTGCACCCGCGAAGGCTACGTCATCAACGGGCCGCTGTGGATGATGGTGCCCACCCCCGAGTACCAGGTCGAAGGTATCGACGCGATGGACCGGGAGAAAGAAAAGTGGAACGAGTACATGCGCCAAGCCCTCGCCTGTGTCGTCGAGAATGTCGAAGAACCGAACCTGGTACGGATCTTGGGCGAGACGCCGTGGGAGCAGGAACTCCGTAACACGGGAATGATGGGCGGTTCGTGGTACGGCACCCGCTGTGACCGCGACGAGTGGTGGAACGAACGGCCACTGCCGGAACTCTCGCGCTATCGCGTACCGGGCATCGACGGCCTCTACCTGGCGCACCAGTCGGCGGCGCATCCCGGCGGCCTGTGCCTGATGGCCGTCGGCTACAACCTGATGCACATTCTCATCGAGGACGGCGTCGCCCAACCCGGCAAGTGGTGGTACCCGTCACCTTGGTACATGCCACAAGAAGGCAAGATTTCCGCCAAACTTGGTTGAGCTGGAAAAGCAGGAGGAATGCCATGGCAAAGAAGGAACTGGTTGGCCAACCCCACCCCCAGAGTTTTTTCTCCGAGTTTCCGGCGGAAAGCGAATGGGATGTCGTCATCATCGGCGCCGGACCGAACGGCTTGATCACCGCGGCCTACCTGGCCAAAGCCGGCCTCAAGGTTGCGCTGGTTGAGCGTCGCTACGAGATCGGCGGCGGGCTCGCGACCGAGGAGATCCTCTATCCGGGTTACTACTCCAACATCCACGCGATCTACCACATGATGGTGGATTACATGCCCGTGCTGCGGGACTTCGATCTCGGCCGTCACGGCCTGGTCTGGATCAAACCCAACCTGCAGACGGCAATGCTCTTCGAGGACGGCAAGTCGCTGCAGCTGACGCGCATGATCGAAGACACGATTGACTCCATGCACAAGTTCTCGCAGAAGGACGCCGTCGCTTTCGGGAAGGTGATGCGGCAGTGGCGTCGCATCGCCCGCGAAGTCGTGGTTCCGGCCACCTATCTGCCGCCCATGTCGCCGCTGGACATCTCCATGGCCATGCAGCGCACGGACCTCGGCAGGGAGATGATGGAGATTACCGAACGCAGCCCGCTGGACATCATCACGGACACGTTCGAAAACGACCGCATACGCGCGCTCCTGCTCTACACCTGCTGCATGTGGGGGCTGGATCCCAGAGAGACCGGCATGGGATTCTTCGTCCCGCTACTCATCGACCGGGGGATGAACAAGTGTTACTGCCAGGGCGGCTCGCACAAGCTGGCCGCGTCGTTGGCCCGTGAGTTCCTGCGTGCCGGCGGGACGATCCTGGACTCCTCTCAGGTCAACAAGATCATCATGCGCAACGGCGCCGCCGCCGGCGTCGAACTCTGGGAAGGCCGCACGCTGCACGCCGACGTCGTGATCTCCAGCCTCGACCCGCACAGCACCTTCTTCGACCTCGTCGGCAAGCAGAATCTGCCCAGCGACCTCGCCGAAGCGGTGGAGGGCTGGAAGTACGACAAGTGGAGCTTCAACACCCTGCACGTGGCCTCGCGCGAGGCTCCGCGCTATGCCTGCGATGATCCATGGGTGAACGAGTCCTTCATGACGATCTTCGGTTTCGAGAGCACCGCCCAGGTTCTAGCGCACTGGGACAACGTCACGGCGGGGAAGCTCGACCTGAAGAATCTCGGCGGCCATTCCACCTGCGAGACGTTCTTCGATTCTCATCTGGCACGCAAGCCGGGACAGATCTCCTTCTTCCAGACGCATGCCCCGTACGGGATCAAGGGCGGCTGGGACGAGCGCAAGGACGTCGAGGACGCGATGCTGGCCCGGTGGCAGAAGGCCGCGCCGAACATGACGCGGGCCAACCTCGTCGCCACCAACATGGAGACGCCCAAGGACATCGAGACGCGCCTGCGCATGCGCTTCGGTTCGATCAAGCACGGCGACTACAAACCCGTCCAGCTGGGCTGCTTCCGCCCCAACCAAGAGTGTTCCAGCACGAGCACACCGATTTCGGGCCTGTACGTATGCGGCGCATCCACGTACCCTGGAGGCCTGGTGCTCGGTGGGCCGGGGTATCTCGCCGCCAACAAGGTCGCCGAAGACATGGGCGTGAAAAAGTGGTGGAAGCCGACACCCGAGTTGGAGAAGTACACGGCAACCTATCTCAAGTAATTGAGAGGGCAAAAGGAGAAACACCGTGAACAGCAAGAACGAGCGGGAATCCCTCGCCGCAACCTTCGACCGCCACGCGGCGGAGGAAGGGAAGATCCTGGCAGAGTACCGTACCTTGTCGGAAAAGCTGGGAGACAGTCCCGCCGGCTTTCTCGTGAGCCATATTCTCACTGAGGAGGAGATGCACCATCTCCTCCTCACTACTGTAGCCAAGTGGTTGCGGGAGCACCCCTCGAGCCAAGAGCGGGTGGTCCCGCAGGGCGTGAATGTCGCTGAGCTGCATCGCCTCACTCAGACGCTCCAAAAACACGAGACGGAGACCATCGAGACCTGCCGCCAGCTCAAATCCCAGCTTCCCCCGACGGACGGAGATCTTCTCGGCACACTGCTCGATGTCGTGATGTCGGACAGCGAGAAGCATCATCGACTGCTCTCGGCCGTGGAGAAGATGATCACGAGATGATCACGACTCGAGGGAGAGACAATCGACACACCCTTTCGGATTTTCACTAACCCCATTCACAAGGAGGCAACGGTATGGCGAGGGAGAGTTACGACGTCATCGTGATCGGTAGCGGACCGGGCGGAGGTTCGTGCGCTACCCTGCTCCAGAAGCGCGGCATCCACACCTTGCTGATCGAGAAGAACAGTTTTCTCGGTGGCAAGATGGTGAGCATCAAAAAAGATGGCTACGCCTACGATCTCTTCCCGCACGGGCAGGTTCCCATGCGTCAGCCCGCCTTCGAATCGATCTTCAACGAGCTGGGGGTGGGCAGCGACTTTCGGCCCGCCCTGCGGCCCGACGACACGCGCGACGTGATCAAAATCTGCTACCGGCGCAAGGATTGGAAGGACTACAGGCTGGTGTCGCAGGCGCAGGCCATGGCCGACGCCACGCCGTTCTTCCGGCTCTGGGACATCAGCGCGGAGGCGCAGCAGAAAACCATCGCCTTCATGACCGACATCGCGACGATGCCTGACGAGCGCGTGAACGATTTCGACAACGTCAGCATGCACGAGTTTCTCTCGCGCTACGACATCCCCTACGAGCTGTACAGCTACATGGCCTTCCACGCCAACGCCTCGCTGGCCGAGCCGATCGATTTGGTCGCGGCTTCAGAGCAGATTGTCATTCTCAAGCAGATCATGCTCCAGGGCGGCGGCGGCCAGTACCCGGGCGGCTTCGGCATGCTCACCGACGTCATGATGCGTGAGTTCGAAAAGAACGGCGGCGACCTCATACGCAATACCAAGGTCGAGAAGATTATCGTCGAGGATGGCGCCGTCACTGGCGTGGTCACCCCGAAGGGAACCTTCAAAGCCCCGGTAGTGGTGAGCAGTGCCGGCATCCAGCCGACCGTGCTCAAGCTCGTCGGCCAGGAACACTTCGATCGTAGTTACCTGAACTACATCAAGGGACTGGCGCCGGGTTGGGGTTTCACCAGCATCCGCTATTTCCTGAAGAAACCGGTGATGGACGTGGCCATGTATGTGGCCTACGCCGACGACAGTTGGTGGAACATGGAGCGGTTTCGGCGCGTCAAGGACGGCCACATCCCCGACGAGGTGATCCTCTTCATGTGCAACCATTCCTTCTACGACGCAGAGGCGGCGCCTCCGGGCAAGCAGGTCCTGGTTTCCGGCACCATCTGCTCCCCGAACCCTGAAGCCAAGGAGATCGAGGGTTTGTGGAAGCGGATGGACGAGCAGATGGTGAAGTTCTTCCCGGAAATCTGGGAGGCCACGGAGCGTAGGGAATACGCCGGGCCGCGAGACATCAGCAACATGACGCGGGACAGCGTCCTGCCGGGCCAGGGCGGCGAGTGCGTCGGCCTCGGTCAGGTCGTCGGCCAATGCGGCAAGATGAAGCCCAGTTCGACGGCGCCAATTCGCGGGCTCTACTACGCCGGTGCCGACGCCGGCGGTGCCGGCATGGGCACACACCAGGCTGCCTGTTCGGGGATAGAGGTCGCGCGCCTGGCCGGGCACTACCTCAACAAGCGGCTGAAGGCCCAGTAAACGGGGAGACTGGGAGGAAGGGAGTCACCGATGCCGTCAGATCGAGGCACCGAAAGCGAGCTTGCCGGCGCCATCACCCAGTCCGATCTTGTCCAATATCAAGCTGGCGCTGTCGTGAGCCGAGCCCTGATCAAGAAGCCCACCGGGACCGTAACGGCGTTCGCCTTCGATGCGGGCGAGGGCCTCAGTGAGCACACGGCGCCGTTCGATGCGCTCATTTTGATGGTCGACGGAGAGGCTGAGATCACGATCTCCGGGCTCGCCAACAGAGTAAAGGCGGGAGAAATTTTCTTACTTCCGGCTCATCAGCCCCACGCGGTCAAAGCGCTCACGCGGTTCAAGATGATCCTCGTAATGATCAAAGCGTAGGTACCGGCTGCATGATCGAGATCTAGCGAGATGAAACAAATGGAACCACGTCCCGAGAGCGCGGCCCGGATGGTTCCCTCCGGCACGTGCGAGTTGCGTGCGGTGAAGGCGCGGCCGGAGCAGATCGAGGCAACTGCAGTCAGTACTCGTCGAGATGCTCCATGACGATCATCTTGAGCATCGTTTGATACGGAAGACCGCGCTTGGCGCCCTTTTCCTTGAGCTTACTGATGAGATCGTTTCCCAGCAGGATCGACGTCGGTCGCTGCGGGCGCACCACGATAGCCGAACCGGATGCTTCGATATCGTCACCCAGATCCCGCTCTACAAACTCCCGCAGCTGTGCGTCGTTGCGTACGCGCG
>DASVHW010000073.1 GCA_036382395.1 Candidatus Binatia bacterium
AATGATCTTCCCGGGCCTCAAGAACGTGCAGCAGGTCAACGACCTATGGGCTTACGTCAAGCAGTTCGACGCCAGCGGGAATATTAAAAAGTAGCCTTCGTATTCGATTTCATTGCCAATAAATTAATCCGTGATCGCGCCTGAAACGGCACAGTAGACCGTCATCGTTCTAGATGCAGAACGAATGACAGCGCATGGAGGGGGCGGCTTCGGAAGGCCAGGCACCCCGAGTGGGATTCGGCTTCACCAAGGTCTGCTAGGCAGAATCTCAATCCGCGTCTGAGGTCCGAGATGGGCCATTCGCGACCTACGCATTCATGGCCAGTGCCGAACAATGTCCGCTATGCCTCCGATAACGACCAAATCGGGGATATGCCGCGAACGACGGTAAGTGCCAAAAGCAGACATGCTCTGGCGTCAAAGTTGGCAGATGCCCTCTAGGCGAGCTTCATCAACTTTAGCGCCGCATGACCGTTCGGGCCGTAGGGATTGCCAAGACTTTCGCACATCTCGAAATGGTTGAAGTTTGGCGCTTCGATCAATTCGACCGGCTTGCCGGCCGCTTTCACCGCCGCGGCAAAATCGCGGTTCTGGCGCTGGAATTCCGGCGACTCGTAGGTGCCATAGGTGACGATGATCGGCGCGCGCAGTCTATCGATCTGCCGGATCGAACTCATCGACTGCTCCATGTCGTTGTTGAATTTGATGTAGGCGCTGCGGGTGCCGGAGAGCCGCGCCGGTTTCAGGTCATACAGCCCGCTCATCAGCAGGCCGCCTGTCACCATATCGGCCGGCAGTCCGAAATCCTTTTGCCAGTCGGTCACCGGCGCGACACCGCAGAGATGACCGCCGGACGAATGCCCACCGACGTAGAATCGTTTGGTATCGCCAGCCGTTTTTTGTTTGACAACCCAAAACTACGGGCGTATTTGCGAAAACGTTCGGGGGGAACTTCGAACAAACCATCATTGGACAAAATGGACAGCTACCCTAGTTGCGCCACGGCGGTCATCGTATCGGCTCGCAGTGCGCTCAAACGACATAACCGGATCGGATCTTGGCGGAGCCCGCCGGGAGAGTAAGGCTCGGACCTAAGGGTCTGTCGCCCACTCACCTTCAGGCTGGTCGAGACCGGCCCGTGGAGGTGAGTCATGAAGCTCGCACCCGCAACTTTTTCTATCGTCCGCATCGATCCTGTTGACCGTAACGGTCCGCGTCGCGGCCAGTCCGGCTCGAATATCCGGCGCCGGTTAACTCGATCCACCCCATCAAGATTTGGCGCCATTCCAAGGGGCTTGTCGCCCGCTGGCATGTGTGTCCAGAGACAGGTCGGATCGAGTGCATTTGGTTGCTCGACGAACCACCCGCCGACGATCATTTATGTGCCAGCCTTGGTAGAACCATGCGACGGTTGTCCCCAGCCTCGCGGCACTCGCCGTTGTGGCGGCGGCCGGAATCGCCGGCTGTCACAAACCTGTCAGCGAACCCGTGATCATAAGCGCTTCTGCCGCCTGAATCCCAGGGCAATTCCAGCGAACTCCAGCGTGAGAGCCGCACGCCATGAATGAAGAAGTCAGAAATCGGTTGAATGACCGCAGCGGGAACGAGGGCAAGCAACGCTCGCCGCTGCTGGACCTATGCGATTGCACGCCGGAGGAAGCGCTCAAACGCCTCGATGTCAATCGAAGTGGGCTGACGCCGGAGCAGGTCGAGGAACGGCTGGAGCAGTACGGTCCCAACGAAGTCACGCACGAGAAGCCGCCGACCTGGTACCAGCAACTGTTTCACGCGTTCGTAACGCCGTTTAACGGCGTGCTGCTTACGGTGAGCATCGTCTCGCTGTTTACCGACGTGATTTTCGCCACACCGGAAGATCGCACGTTCAGGACGATTATCGTCCTGAGCACCATGGTGCTGCTCAGCACGCTCCTGCGCTTCTGGCAGGAATTCCGGTCCAACAAAGCGGCGGAAGAATTGAAGGCAATGGTGAGCTCCACCACGGCCGTGCTGCGTGCCGGAATGCAGCGGCCCCAGGAGATACCTATTTCCACGCTAGTGCCGGGAGATATCGTCTATCTCTCGGCCGGCGACATGATCCCC
>DASVHW010000074.1 GCA_036382395.1 Candidatus Binatia bacterium
CATTTACACCGGAGAGGTTGGCTACCTCGCATTCATCACACCTGGAATCCTCGCCCAGAGTGTGTTGTTCAGCGCAATCTTCTACGGCATCGCAGTGATTTGGGAGCGCGATCTCGGTGTCGTGCACAAGCTTCTGGTGAGCCCCGCCCGGCGAAGCTCGCTGGTTTTCGGCAAAGCGGTCTCCGCCGGATTCCGCGGCCTCGTGCAGGCGGCCGTCATTTATCTCATCGCGTTCGTTATGCACGTCACGATCCGGCACGAGCCACAGGCCATCTTCGGCGTGCTGGCCGGCGTGCTGCTGGGCTCCGGGCTCTTTTCTACTTTTTCGCTCATCATCGCGTGCATCGTGAAGACGCGCGAGCGCTTCATGGGGATAGGCCAACTCCTCACGATGCCGATGTTCTTCGCAAGCAACGCGATCTATCCATTGGACCTCATGCCCGGCTGGCTACGCATCGTCGCGCAGCTCAATCCCCTCACCTACCTGGTCGACGCGCTACGCGGGCTTATGATCGTGGGAGGTGAAAGCGTACATGGCTACGGCGTAGATTTCGCAGTGTTGTTCGCAGTGTTCGCCGTGCTGCTAATGGTCGCCGTGAGGCTGTACCCGACGCTGGTGGAATGAGCACAGCCGTGCGCTGTAAAGAAGGAGAGATATTCGGAGGGGCCACAGAGAGCCCTCAGCCTGCCACATCACCGCCATCCACGACCGCAGCTCTTCAGGCACTCGCTCCGCTGCGCATCACACTCGTGTTGGCACTCTTGCATATCGTGCTGACACCGGTTCATACAGGTCGCCACGACGGCGTCACACCATTGCGCGCACGACTCACGCGACTGCACCGGGGGTCTCGCTAAGTCGGGTGCCTGGTGCGCCATGGCGCAGCTACTGACCAACAGCCCAAACGCAAGCAGCACCAGCCAACGCGACGAATCCGCCATCGCGCTCCTGACAGCAGTATCCACGACTCTTCCCATTTTCCGAGGTGCGCAACTTGAGAAGACCACCATGGTCCACGGCAACCCTGCGGTGAGCGCTCCCCGAATCACGGCGTCGATTGTACGACTCCTCCCCACGCCGTCTGGGCTCCACCTGGCCCGACAGCAGCACTGTTGAACACCGCGATGGCCACCGGATCGCCCGCCTCGACGGTCGCGCACCCCTGCCCATACTGTCCGGCAAAGCCGCTGATCTGGATCTCGGTGTCCGACCACGACGCATACTGCAATGTTACGACTGAGGCGGGCAGTGCTCCCCAGAACGTCCAGCCTGCATTGAAGAGCGCTGCTCCGCTGCACGGGGTCCTGTCGTCCTCGAAGAAGAAATGGTCCAGATCCCCGGTGTACGGCATCGCGACCGGCGCGCTCCCGAACCCCGACCCGCGCACCGTTATGTGCAGGTTCTGTCCCGCGCCGGAGAATTGCACTGCCGTGATGCTCGGTGTGTCCGCGGATGTGAAGGGCACGTTTCCACCCCACGTGGCACCCTGCCCGGAATCGTTCCACACGGCAAGAATGATTGCGTCTCCTGGACTCCGGTCGAAGCCGCTCACCACGATCTGCGTGTCGCTCCAAGAGAGATACGCGAGCCCATTCGCATCGCCGGTGTACCCCCATTCGCCCTGTCCGACTTGGGCCAGGTCAAAGAGGCGGAAGTTGGGCAAGTCGCCCAAGTAGGGCAGCGATACCTGCACGCCGGGATTACCGAAACCAGTGCCTGCGAGGGATAATATTTCATCCGCTTGGCTTCCGGCGATGGTAACGTTGCTGATCACGGGCCCGGCGGTGCTCGCACCGCCGCCGCAAGCTGCCGCGAGGAGCAGCACGGGGAAAAGACACTTCACCAGCCGTCGCTCGGCACACCGCACCCCATCGCCAGACGCGGCTGTTCCAACAGAACTACACACAAGCAGCCCAGAGCGGCGGGCAGCTACTGGCAACGGGTCGATCCCGTCTTCGTGCAGTGCCCGACTGACGGCGCTTCAGCTGTCGTCGCCGTCATCATCTCCGCTGTCATCACCGCTGTCACCGCCTTGATCTGCGGCCACGGTCCGCCAGTGGCTGCTCAGGGTGGAAAACCTGCCGAAGACCAACAGAGCCAGAAAAGCCAAGGTTGCAACTCGTCGCATGCGCTCTCTCCTCCTATGCCGCCGCGGTGGAACGCGGGGCGATTTTTTCGATGTCCGTACCAGTAACGGGCCAACCGCCGCATCGGTTGACATCAGCGAATGTAAATGGCCGGCGCGAGTGACGTCAACCCAGGTGGCTGTGAACTCGTTATACCGAGCATGAAGACGGCGTTGCGTCAGCGTGCACGTTGCTCCACAGCGTGCCGCAAGGCGCACCATCACGAAGCAAGGAGGAGGTAATCGGAATGTCCAAGTTCATCATGCTCATCGCGCCGCTCGCCGTGGCGTTGACGACGGCACCAGTTCTGGCACACGGCCACCATGGCGGAGGCGCTTGTCGTCAGGACCTGCAGACGCTTTGCCCCAGCGTCACACCCGGCCCCGGCAGCTTCCGCGATTGTCTGGCGACGCTCTGCCCGAACCTCACGCCCGGCCCAGGTGCGTTTGCGAGCTGTCTCCAGGAGGCCGCGACGTCAAAGGGTGTCACGCTTTCGGACCAGTGCCAGGCCCATCTGACCAAGATGCAAGCCAAGGTAGATGCCTGGAAAACGGCTTGCGGGGGCGCCGTGACAACCTACTGCAGTGGCATCACCGGTCCCCGTGACATCGGCAAGTGCCTGCGCGAACATCAGAGTGAGCTCTCTAACACGTATCCGCAGTGTCAGGATCTGCTGGCCCAGCACCACGGGCATCACCATCACCACGGTCCGGCGGGCCCGAACGGCGGGCAGTGAATCAGCTAACAGATAGTCTTGTTGCGGTACGACGACCCCTGCCGCCCGAGACACGCGGTGGACCATGCACCCTCTGGGTGTTGATACCCTGGGTGGCGCGCTCGGCGGCGGCGTAGTACCGTGACATGTCAACCCAGCGGCGTGTTCGTTCGTTACTTCGACCCAGAGGCCTTGTGTGGATCACGTTCTGATTTCCGCCCGCAACCGGCGTATGGTGCACCGGTCGCGGGCTTTCCCCCACCACGTCTTGGGTTGGGCAGGCCGTCTCTTCGCCCCCCCAGCGGCCCGCCCGCCCAGCGCGTGGTTCCCCGGTCTCGGGACCGAATCCGCCAACCGCTTACCCCGGTGGCGATGAGCAGCCCGATCCAGGTGCGATCACCGCGCACGACCGATGTCTCAGGCCCAATCACCGCCTTGGCAATGCAGGATGCGCGGCGTTCATCAGCAGCCGTAGAGCACAGGAAGGACGTTCCTCTGGAATCGGTCAGGGACGACGTACCGGAGTACAATGAGCTGTATCAAGCCCACCGCGGGCGCGTGCTGCGCCTGTGCCGGCTCTTATTGTCCGATGCGGATGAGGCAGACGACGTCAGTCAGGAAGTGTTCCTCAAGCTGTTCCGCCAGCATCAGCTGAGTAGTAGCACGATCGCCTGGGGACCCTGGCTGACGCGAGTGACGGTGAATGCTTGTCGTGATCGGCGGCGCTCCGGGTGGTGGAAGTGGTGGCGCGAGCGCCACCAGGCATTCGAGGAAGCCGAGCTTCCAGGTCATGGATTCACTCCCGAGCAGGAGGTCCTCAGTCGTGAGCGACGCCGAGACGTATGGCACTCGTTTCGGCAACTCTCATCCCGGCAGCAAGAAGTGTTTGTCTTGCGCCATCTGGAAGGTTTCCCCACCGCGGAGGTGGCGGAGATGCTCGGTGTAAGCCCCGGGAGTATCAAGCGCCATCTCTATCGTGCCGTGCACCAGATGCGGAAGGCGTTGGGAGGTTTGCGATGAACCGATGTCTGAGCGAGCCAGCCCTGCTGCGGGCCTGTCAGAAAGAAGCCACCGGCGTCGAGCACGCCCACCTGCGGCTGTGCGCCGATTGCGCCGAGCGCTACGATGCCCTGGTCGATGACCTGCATGCGATCGATGCGATTCTCACGAAAACGCCGCCACCTACGCTGCTGACCAGCCGTCTACCTCGCTGGCGCATGGGATGGGCACCTGTCGCGGCCTTCGTGGTGCTCCTCGCGGCAATCGTGAGTGTGATCTCCCTACGCCGACCCACGCCGCTGCCGATGACGTCACGGAGCACCAATGTGTCGGGCTTCGCAGCCGATGTTTCCGCTGCACTGTTTGCGAGCGCCGATGCGGGTGATTTTCCGCAGGTCGAATCTGAGCCGGCCGATCTCGGCGTCGCGCTCGAAGCAGGGTGGGCATGCACCCAGGATCGGTATTTCAACGGCGAATGCAATGACCAGCTGTCGGTGCTGCTCTTCGAAGCGAGTGACTGAAGGAGAATACGATGAAGAAAAGTCGTTTGGTGCTGGTGGGGCTGACGCTCATGACCCTCTGCTCAGTAGTGGCACGTGCACAGCCGCTCGGAGCACCTCCCATGACGGGGCACGGGCATGCACGGATGTTCGGCGATAGCGGGGCCATGATGTTGCCGCTGGTCCTCAAGCACGCGAAGCTCACCCCTGAGCAGACCAAGCAAGTCCAAACCATCATGGAAACCGACCGCCAGGCCTTGCGCACCCTGTTCACGCAGCTGGAGGCCGCCAACGGCCAGCTCAGCAATAAGCTCTTTGCGGCCGGGACCGTTCAGGCTGCGGATCTGACCCCGCAGGTGCAGCAGATCAGCCAATTGCGGCAACAGCTGATGGAACAAGGGGTGAAGACGGCGCTGTCGATCCGCGCCATTCTGACGCCCGAGCAACTCGCCAAGGTCTCGCAGTTGAATGAGCGCATCCAGAAGCTCCACGCCGAGATGCGCAGCATCTTCGAGGCCAACGACTGACCGGGCCTCGATGCTCCTCGTGGCCCGTTGATCGGGCGCAGGATTCAACCCCTTGGAAGGCGACGAGATGTGGCCCGTAAGCGTCACGCGACAGCTGCCACTCTCGCTGGCGGTGCTGACCTTGGTCGCGGGTGCCGCCGTGGCGCAGATGAACCGTCCCCACATGCGCCAGCACTCTGACAAGAGCGCGAAGGGCACATCGATCGATGACGCCGCGAAACAACTGTCAAGCGATGACCCGGACAAGCGCCTGGATGCGGTGAAGGCGCTAGGCATCTCGAAGAACAGCAAGGCGACCGAGTATCTGATCAAGGCGGTTGGCGACTTGGACGTGCGCGTGCAGGCGAAGGCGATACAGATTCTCGGCGACGTACGGGCCAGCGAAAGCACGCCGACTCTGGTGCAGTGCCTGATCGTGCGCACGACGGACGCCAGCATGGAGCAGCTCATCCTCGCCTCGCTCGGGAAGATCGGTGACGCGCGCGCGGTGCAACCGGTGATCGAATTGTTACAGCGCGATCTCGACGCGGCTACCCGCGGCGCCGCAGTCTTCGCGCTCGGCGAGATCGGCGCGCCCGAGGCGGTCGGCGTGCTGGAGCACATCGCGCAGACCGACGAGGACCAGGCGGTGCGTCGGGTGGCCACCAAGGCCGAAAGCAAGATCGAGGCGCACCACGGGCTGATCCGCGGCGACATGACGGATCCGTCAGCGGCCTTCCTCAACCCCAACGAACCGCCGCCAGCGCAACAGGGTCACCGTCGGCAGCACTGAGCACTGTCACCGCGACAACCCCGGTGCGCCCCATCACCTCGGGGTCGACCCCAGCCCACGCCGAGTCGGATCTCGTACGGCACGGCCTGAACCGGAGGATCAGAAGTCCGCTAAAGAGCACGCCGTGGGGAGAACGGCGCAGAGCAAGGCGAGGAAAGAGCGGGCGACCGGGGTCGAACCGGCGACGTCCAGCTTGGGAAGGTGAAACAGCGCGTTTCGCGATCTCGGCGGAAACTAAAGTAAATCTCGCGTTTTCAGTGGGTTAAGTGGCCTTGGGATCATCCCGGATTGTCCCGAAAGATCTCGCATAAGCCCAAAAAGCCGGGAACGGTTCCCGGTTTTCTCCGGCCTCGATCGAGGTCGGCAATTCGCCATCCCTTGACGCTGTCGTGCGCGAAGATTGGCAGGGGTGACTGGTGGTGGTAGACTGAAAGTATGCAGAAGGCCGACATCATCGAAACCCTTCCGGAGGATCTCCGGAAAACGATCGAGGAAGATGTTCGCGCCGGCGAGTTCACGGACGCTGATGAAGCGATCCGCACCGCCATCCTCTCGCAACACGAACGCCTCGCCCTTCGCCGCTCCGTTCTGGAAGCGGATGCCGCGTGCGCACGTGGCGAGGGCATTCCGGGCGAGCAGGTCTTCACCGAGCTGCGCAAGCTGAGTGCCGACCGCCGCAAAGCGCAATGAGCGCGTATGAGGTCGCCCCAGCGGCGCGCCTCGATCTGCTCGAACTCTGGAATCTGATCGCGGAAGACGATCTCGACAGAGCGGACCGCATCGTCAACGAGATCGAGCAGACCTTTGCGCTCATCGCGTCGCACCCCCGCATGGGACATCCGCGCCCGACGCTACTTCCCCGTCGATTTCTCTTCCACCCCGTGTATTCGTGGGAGATCATCTACAACCCGGACGTGCACCCACTTCGCATTCTCCGTGTCTGGCACGGGGCGCAGGAGAAGCCGGAGATTCCAGAAACCTAGGATGGCAAGGTGACCTGCTCGCGTTGAGCCGTCGCCAATTCGATCGGCATTCCGAGGGTCGCGGAGGTGTGCGGTCGCTCACCGTGAATGTCCCCTTGGTAAGCGTTGGTAAGCGAGAAAAGGGGAACGCGCCAGGAGGCCCGACCTACGGTTTAGACTTAGAAGGCCGTACCGGCGTGTTCCAAGAATCAAGGAACTACAAGGACTTCCTTCATCGGCGGGGATTTAGCCATGATCGCCTGTCTCTGCCGCCCACTACTTTTCACTCATTTTCATTTCCCAACCGGCACCAGAACCGGCACCCGATTAGGCCAGTGCACATGCTGGATTTGAACCAACCTCGCACCAGAGCGGCGAGGAGCCAGAAGACGCAGGACATCCGTGTGGCTCAAGGGTTTCAGCATCATCGCGATCGAACGATCGGGCTCCCCCAATTTCCCGGATTCTCCCCGACCAGCCCCTGGGGTGTCTCCGCGGAATCCGCGGCTGTTGCCTGCAGGTCGAAAATTGGGGGAAACGACGATATGGTTACCAAGCGAGCCTTTGACCGTGGAGGCAGCCAGGCCGGTGAATGGGAAGGGCTGTACGTCAGAGCCAAGACGCTTGCGCAAATCCTACGCGCCTAGAGACGGAACGTTCTACTGGATGCTAACAGGAGAAAAGCCGGGGGTCAGCCATTGAATTTGGAATTATAGGGCTCGTCGTGCCCCGACAACTTGCGCTGTGGCCGCTGCGTACGCCCGCAGGTGCATAACTCGAACGTCTCGGTGGTGGGGTCCGCCCCATTACGTCCGGCGACCGTCACACTGCGACACGGCGACCGCGCAGCTCGACCACAAGCTCCAGGCCAAGGGCAGTGGCGATGCGCCGGAACGTTACAACGCTCGGGGGGGCTGCCTCCTGCTTCCAAGCGCGCAACGGCCGGTTGCGTGCTGCCGATTCGGGACGCCAGCTCCGCCTGGGTCAGGCCTACAAGCTCGCGTGCCTGCCGTACCCGTTCCGCCAACTCGAAGGCCTCCTTGGCCTCGCAATAGGCAACGCGACGTTTTTCGCTGTCGGCTTTCGCCCGCTTGATGCTGGCCCAACTACGCCGTTTCGGCACCGTCTTCTGCAGCATGGCCTTCCTCAAGGAACGAACAGTTGCCGACCTCCATGCGGGTTCAAGCCGCGCGGGACTTCAAATCGAACACTGCCACGGAGACATGCTCCTTCGGCCGGCCTTTGGTTACCAATCGATCGATTTGCTTCAGTGTTGCCGGCGCCAGGAATGTCTCGCCACACTGGGTGCAGACCTCGCCACGCACGTTGCGAATGAGGAAGCGCTCGCCGCCCCACTCATGCATGTGTTCGATGCGGCGAACGCAGAGCGGGCCCTTGCAGAAGTAGCACGTCTTCATTTCTTCTCCTTACGGCTGCGGTAATTCTGCCACAATTTGGGATCCGGACGATACACCGTGATGATCACCAGCACGCCCTCATGTTCGGAGCACACCGCGTGGATCGGCTTCTCCGCCTGCGTGAAGCCTAAAAGAAGATGCGAGTGACCGCGCGGATCCTCGGGATAATCTTCGATCAGTTCCAGACGCTCAGACAACAGCGCTTCCTCCAATTCAGACATCCGAATGCAATCGGCATCGCGTTCGTGCTCGGCGTGGAGGGATAGCCGATAGCGGCTGCGTCGCACGAGGCCTCGGATTCGCGCCGGTATGTGGTCGGAAGCCACGCGAAATTCACTCCCTCACGGCGTCAGATGGTATGGCACGCAACGCATACATCAGATGGCTTTCCGATACGTCAGCGCTCTTTCGTAGCAGAAACAAGGTACGTTGGGGATGCGGCCGGGTCGGTTCGACCGCATGTATGCACGATGGTCCTGAAGCCGACGTCCGGCCCAAACTGGGAACCCCGGGAACCTTGGCAATCTCGCGCACAGCGCGCCGTGTCGAGAAACGAACGCGCAATCGGTGGCTTAGACAAAGAGCGGGCGACCGGGGTCGAACCGGCGACGTCCAGCTTGGGAAGCTAAGAACGCCGCGGCGCGGAAGGCCGCAGAAATGAAGGGAAAATCTGCAAATTCAGTTACTTACGGCCGTCATGACCATTCCCGGATTGTCCCGAAAAAGCCCCTAAAAACCCGCCAAAGCCGGAACCGTTCCGGCTCTCATCCTCGCGCCGCATTACGTTATCTCACAGCCTGCGCATCATGCACGGCACCAAAGAACACCGCGCTCAGCATCACCAGCCG
>DASVHW010000075.1 GCA_036382395.1 Candidatus Binatia bacterium
TCGTCTCTAGCCGCCAGGGAGGGCGCAGGTGGGCCGCAGCCGCGACTCACCTCGTTTCGATGCATATCGTCTCGCTCAGCCAAACACCGTGACATCGAGTCAGACATGGAGCTTCGCTCAACGCAGTTTATCGACAGTCCCTTGGTAAGGAGGGGAACCCTTCTGCACATTGCTTGGTGGCCCCCAGCCAGTTGGTTCATTGGCAGCTTGTCGAAGCACTGTTTGCGAGAAGATCCGCACTCTCTAAGGCGGGCGGGGCGCTGACCGGATCGTCAGCGGCACGCCTGCTGGTACAGGCTGTCGAGTTTCGTGCGCAGATCCGCGTCGCTCAGGCCCGGCATCGCCGGCTTGAGTTGCTCGAGTAGGTCACAGGATTCTTTCTTCCTGCCCATGGCCTGGGTGAGACGCGCGACCTGATAGCTGCCCTCGTACCATGGCGCGTCTCCGGGCCGTACCGTCCGGGCGAGTTGTTGCCAATACCCCAGCGCATCGGCCAAACGGTGCTGGGCTTCCGCGATGCGGCCGAGCCCGCGTAAAGCCACCGGCGAGGTGCTGTTGGCTTTGAGGATCTCGGCATACAGCGCCGCCGACTTGTCGAACTCGCCGGTGTTTTCGTAGAGCCGCGCCAGCGTCAGCTTGGCCTTGCCCGTTTCCTCGCTGTCGGCCACCAGCAACTCGTAGAGGTGCAATGCGACCTGCTGCGCCCCCTGATTGGCTGCGGCATCGCCCTTGCCGTTGCGCCGCGCGCCTTCACGGATGAAGCCGGTCGCCAGATCCTCGATCGCCGGCGCACCGGCGCTGGCGAGCAACGCTTTGCCGTGAGCCTGCACTTCCACACTGGCATCCGCAAAGCGTCCGAGATGCTGGTGCGCGGCGAGCCGCAACCGTGTGATCTGCGGAAGCAGGTCTTTCTGCTCGGGATACTGTTTCTCGAAGCCGTCCAGCGCTGCGAGCACAGCCTCATCCTTGGGCTCGGCCTGGAGGGTGAGGTATACGGCCTTCATGATGGCGCCTTTCGCCCGCATCTCCGCCAGCGGCATCTGGCCGGCCGCGGCCTTGCGCCCCTGGGCCTCGTATTCCGCCGCTTGTTTCGCGAAACGCGGCAGCACACCGCCGATGTCGTTCAATAAGGCTGCGCGCTGGCCGCCGCCGGGCCGCTGGTTCGCGGCCTGCAACAACTCGAAATCGCACTGCAGCGTGGCAAACTGGGCACGCAGTTCGAAGCCCGGGTCGCCATGGACCTTGGCGTAGGCTTGGATAGCCTCGGCAAACTGGCGTTGTGCTTGCAGCAGCTCCCCAAGTCGGAACTGCGCCTCGAAGACGAAGCGATGATCGGGATAACGCGTCAGGTAGTCACGCACCGCCTGCGCATACTCGGCGCCGGCGCCGGCGTTACGATTGCCGGCGACGATTGCTTCCATCGCTTTGAAGCGCAGGTAGTCGGCGTCCGCGCCGTACGACGGGTTCGATTCTTTCAGTGCGGCCGCCAGGTGTTGGGCGGCTTCTTCGTATCGGGCCGCTTGAAAGTTCGCCAGTCCGAGGAAGTACTGCGCCTCACCCCGATGCTGCCGCGCCTCGGTGTCTGGACTGTTGACCAAGCCTTCGAGGAGCGGCATGGCCTGCTTGTAGTCACCCTTTTGCACCAACAGCTTTGCCAGTTCCCACTGAGCGAACGGGCTGGCGGCCTTTCCGGCCCACTTTTCGGGGTCCTCGATGCCGGTCTGCGCCAGGGCGGCAACCTTCTCTTCCCAACCCCCGCCGGCTTTGCGCAACTGCTCCATCAGACTGAGCGCCTGTTGCCGGTAGCGCTCCGCTTGCGAGCCGGCAGCGCTTTTCACCCCCGCCAGCAAAGCGCGGATACGCAAGAAGCGGACGACGTTATCTTCGGATCGGGTGCCCGTGCCGAGCAATTGATCCGACAGCCGCAGGGCGTCTTCCACCTTGCCGGCGCGCACCGCCGCATCGAGCAGCGCCAGGCGGGCCTTGCTCTTGCGTTCCGGTGAAGCCTGAGGATCGGTGATCACCGCCTGCAGATCGTGGGTGCCGAAATCGATGTTGCCGAGTTCGAGATGGCAGAGGCCGCGCCCCAGCAAGCTTTCGATCAGCAGTTCCGTACGCCGGTCGCCGACGGCGAATTCGGAAAAGCCATGCTGCGCTTTCTCCAGCAACTCCTTACGCTGGGCGCCATCGTACAGCCGGGCCCCGTAATAGTGCAGCCAGTTGAGGAAATAGAGCGCCCGCGAGGCGACCAGCTGCGCGTCCTTCCACTGTGGTGTTTCGTAGAGGGCTTCCAGGTCCCCATCCTCATCCATGACTTTCTTGACCGCACGTTCGAGCTGGCCGCTGTTCTGACTGTAGATGTCTTCGAGTGGCGCACTGACGGCCTGGTACGCACTCAGCAACGCTTCGCGTTCGCGGGCCTCGCTACCCGCCTGGGCCGCCCGATCACTGAAATCGATGTACGCCAGCCCCAGTTTACCCAGCCGGTCGACCGCTCGTTGCTGTGCCGCAACGTCAAAGTGTCCGCCCGCCCTCTGCGCCGCGATCTCTGCGGCCGCTTCGCGCCCGCCGGCACGCAACTCACCCGCCGTCTGCCCCGCCGCCTGACGGGCTAGTGGGAAAACAAAGGCACACAACAGACAGACCCGCGCCGGCCAAGGCAAAAGATTTTTCCGGAAGAGGTGCTGCATCTGGGCGGGAGTCTAAACTCTCGACTTTGGACTGTCGACTGTCAACGGCGGCGGAGCCGCCTCACGACAGCTCCTTCAGGTACTTCGCCATCTCGATTTTCCAGCGCGACCCGAAGGTCAACGCCAGCACTTCGCGGATCAACGCCTTGTCCTGATCCAGGCTGATGAGCTCGCCGCCACCTTCTTGAGCGATGGCGCCAAAGGAACGCGCCACTTCCTTGTAGAATTCGGGCATCGGGGACGGTTGATACGATGCGCTGCCATGCAACGACCGCCACAGGTTGCGATCGAACTCTTCATGCTGACGCTTGGTGACGTCGATGGTGCTGATGTAGCCGCCCGCCTTATGGAAGTCGCCCACGATCTTATCCACCGCATCGACGTCCCACGGGTGCGGTGGCGAGCCGCCCACCAGGATGATGATCTTCTTGGCTTGCTTGCGCCACTTGAGGTCGTTGACGGCCGCATCGAGAGCCTCCTTGACGGCTTCCTCCCAATCACCTCCGCCGTCCGCACTGATGTGCGACAAGAACTCCTGGAGCTTCTCGGTGCGAAAGCTCAAGTCCGTCCACTTCACCACGTAATCGTCACCCTTGTCACGGTAGACCACGACGCCGACGCGACTGGTGGGCACCATGCGCTGGATGGCGCCGACGAGCTGCGACAGCTTCTGCTTCACATCGTCGATGACGAACTGCATGCTGTCGGTGGTGTCGATGACCAGCGCAACATCGAGACCCACCTTGCGCAGCCCGCCGATGTAATCGCCGAAGCCGCCGCCCAGCCCGCCAACGGCGCCGGAGCCGAAGGACAGGTGCGTGGAGACCGTGTCCAGGTTCGGCCCCGTTCCGAGCGCGGGGCCGACACCGCCAATCCGCGGCATCTCGGGTGGGCGCACGCCCTGAATCACCGGGCCACTGGGTGCGGCCCTCTGCGGCAAGGCCTGCTCCATTTTCAGGACGCCGGCCAGATCTTTCAGCGACGGCGCGCCATCGAGTTCGTCCATGTTGGCCGCGGTTTCGTCGACGACTTTGACGCGGATCTCTTGGGCTTTGCGAATGACCGTCAGGGTCACAGTCGCGAAGACGAATAGCAAGCCGATGTGAAAAGCGATGGAGAAAACGAACCAGCGGACGCCGCCGAACCGGTGGCCGGCCCACGGATCAAAGCGCGACGGATCAGGGAGGCTGCGCGGCGGAGGCGCCGGATCCGGCATCGCCCTCTCAGCTCCCTTGCCGCCGCTCCGCCGCGATGGCGAT
>DASVHW010000076.1 GCA_036382395.1 Candidatus Binatia bacterium
TTGGCGGCCGGTTGAGCCGCTGCACCGCATCGGGTTGGTGCGCCGGCGACAGGTGCGACTACCGCAGGGTCATCGTGATCGTCTTGTGCCCCATCAGCTCCTGCGCGCATGAGCCGTCTGCCGGTTTGCACGGCAGCCCACACACGGCAGCCCACCCACGGCAGCCCACCCTGTTGACGCCCGTGACGCTGCCGGTGTAGACTTAGCAAGTTACTAACTTACTATGAAAGCCATGGCTGCCACCCTCACCAAGATCACGCGCAACTACCAAGTCACCATTCCCCCGGCCGCTCGCCGCGCTCTCAAGCTCAAGGTCGGTGACTTCGTCGAGGCCACCTCACGCCGTGACGGCGTGCTCCTGCGGCCCGTCAAGGTCGTCACTCCGGCGACCTTCGAGCAGGAACTCTCCCGCCGGCTCAGCGAAGCACTGGCCGACGCGAAGGCCGGTCGGCTGTCCCGTCCCTTTGCCACGGCTGACGAGGGCATCGCCTACCTCCAGCGCCAGGCGCGCCGCCTGAAGCAGCCCAACCGTAAGCGGTAACGCGTCGCCCATGCGGCCCCGGTTCACTCCGCGCTTCGAACGCTCCTACGCGGTGGCGCCGACGACCGTGCAGCGGGCTTTCGACAAACAGCTAGGTCCCGCGCATGACGAGACCGCGCGCACTTCTTTCATGGAGCAGCGGAAAGGACAGTGCGTGGACGCTCCACGTGCTGCGGCAGCAAGGCGTGTACGACGTAGTCGGATTGGTGACAACGATCAACGCCGACGCCGAGCGCGTGGCCATGCATGCGGTACGTACCGAGCTCTGGCCGCGCAGGCCGCGGTGACCGGAATACCGCTCTGGCGGGTGCCAATTCCGTCTCCGTGCAGCAACCCGCACTATGAAGCAGCGATGCGGGCCGTGATCGAGCGTGCACGTGCCGCGGGTATCACCGCCTTTGCCTTTGGCGATCTCTTCCTTGAGGACATCCGGGCCTATCGGGAGCGGCAGCTTGCTGGATCGGGCCTCACTCCGGTGTTCCCTCTCTGGCTGCGCCCCACGGACGTGCTGGCGCGCGACATGGTGACTGGGGGTCTGCGGGCGTACCTCACCTGCGTGAACCCCAAGCAGCTCCCGGCGCGCTTCGTGGGGTGCAGTTTTGATCTCGCACTCCTCCGCGATCTCCCGCCGGATGTCGATCCGTGCGGCGAGCGGGGCGAGTTTCACACCTTCGCCTACGCTGGGCCGATGTTTCGTCAGGACCTCACGGTGCGAGTCGGCGAAATTGTCGAACGCGACGGGTTCGTCTTCGCGGATGTGCGTCCTTCGGCGCCGGGGGCGCCGACGAGCCCCTGACCAGTTGGTCACGGGCGGGGAGCCAGTAGGTCTGTCCTTCGGACTTCTTCATTCAAGATAAAACCGGCGGAACTAAACCGCTGCGCGGTAGTCCCCGAAGCAAGAAGCAAGCATCTCGGCAAATTCTCGCCCGCATCACCGAACACTTCCGCTCGCTCGAACGGCACTACGCCGACTTGAAACGCAAGCTCGCCTAAACAACGATCATTTTTAGACTTCGGCATTACGATACAGTACCGGTACTACGCCAAGGACAACCGGTACATTGGCGGCGTCGCTGTGAAAGCATCGGACTGTGGCCCCTAGACGTGCGTGTGACCGTCGTGCCCGCGCTGACCTCTGTTCGTTCCGGTGAATTCGATGGAAGGCCGTCAATAAATGCCCTTTACGAACCTCGACAAGGTGTTTCCGCCTACGGTCACCCCCAAGGGTGAGCCCCCGACACCTGTGTTCCCAACCGTTCTGCACATTGTCCTCGGGCTCGCGCTCGTCGCGTTTTTCGTCGGCACTACGTTCTGGCAGCTTGAGAAGCGCGCCAACTTTCTTCAGCGCATCATCAAAGAGGTTGGGGTTTCATTGATACGCCGAATTCAAAGCTAGGCGTTCTTTAGCCTTAGGTGGTCATCACTTGGAACTGCAAGGGAGCCTTTCACCGAAAGCACGCCTTTGCTACCCCGTTGAGGCCAGTCATCCTCATAGTTCCAGAGTGCGAGAAGCTTTCCGGAATGACGCAGGGGCTTGATGCTCCAGCTGTGCGGTACAGGCGGTAGTCGTCGCCGGTCTCGCCGCCGCACGGCTCTTCTCCTCCGAGCAGTTCGTCCGCCTGCGCCGGGGACGTGGTTGCATTCGTTTCACTGCACGGCGTCAAAACTGACCGGAGTGAAGCCGCGTCCCGAGAGCCGCCTTCCCGAGACCCGCGAGATTACCTCTTGGGCTGGCGGTTTCCGGCGGCCGGGGCCAGGGGCTTTCACCTTGACTTAGCGGACCGCTTTCCGTAAGCCTTCCACACCTTGAGGGGAGGTTCTTGAGATGAGGAGAAGGATAGCGCTTGCTGCGGTGCTCGTCTGTTTAGCCACTGGCGCGCATGCGCAGGCAATCGTCACCAAACCACCTGACCTCGGGCCAACGTGGAATTCCATATCCGCCGTGGGCAGCTACGTTTACGCCGACAGTTTTCTCGCCCCCAGCAACGGCCTGCCCACCGTCCTGGGTACGTGGCTCAGCGACCGAGGCACCCCCGTGACCTTGCCGGTTCGATTCGAAATCTGGGGCGCCGCCGGCGGGGGTGGGCCGGATCCGACCAACGTCTTGGCGACGACCGGGAGCATCGGCCCTTTTACGACCGCGGGTTCCCTGAACTTCTTTTCGGCACCCGTGACCGGCACGTTCGGAACACTCTTTCCCGGGACCCGATACTTCTTTGTGATTACTGCGGTCGGCGAGTCGGGCGGCGGGCAATATCAGGTCGGAGGCCACACGCAGAATAGCGTCTACCAAGACAACGGCACGTTCTGGTACTCCAATGACCCGGCAGGGATACAGTTTGGCGGGCAAAACCGTCAGCCGGAGATGGCGTTCTCCGTCACAATTGGCGCCGGCCAGAATGTTCACGCCGCGCCAGCGTTGAGTTTCCCCAGCCTGGCGATCACGGCCGGTATGCTGTGGCTCCTCGCCATCCGGGGACGCCGCGTCACGCCGTAACCTCCCGCTGCCCCCGGCACCTGGCGAATCAACTTCCGCGTCGGATCATCGTCGCTCACGGTCAGGTCGGTTCCACTGTCTGCCGCAACAACCTGGACGCCGAGATTGCGAAACTCGGCCAGAAGGATCTCGGGCACCATGAGGTCGCGCGCCACGCCTGAGCGGCAAGACGTTATCGCCGCGCTTGACGATCCCACACATCGTCCCAGGGGGGGCGCTCCAGAAGCCTCACCCCTGAGGTTGAAGACGCTACCTTGGAGCGGTGGGCTGGCCGACGGAGGGGCCGGCCAAGGTATCCCCGCCCTCATCCCCTCGGGGCGAAACCGGCGCCGCAACCGTTGGCTCTTCGCCCGTGCCGTGCTTCCAGCACGAGCGCAAGCCGAGCACTCACCGAGGCCTTGCAACGCGCTACAGCGGGAGCGCTCGCGATGGGGAGGCGCTTGTGTCGGTGAACAGTAGCGGAGCACGGGCACAGTCCGGGCACAGCGCGCGTGGACGTGCCTGAACGGCAAGGGCTGACGCAACGGCCCGCTGATTTGCGATCAGCGTAGCTTGCAGAGCGAAACGGAGCGCCGTAAAATTCTGCCGCTCTCTGCCTTCGAACCAAACATGGAACCGCACACGTTTGATACAACCAGCGCCGAACGCGCCATAGTCACCGTCGGCCGCGTTCCCCAAATAGGAATGGGATTCCTCAGCAGCAGCGGTCACGTGGTCACAGCGGCCCACGTCGTGTTCGATTATGTCAAAGCATTTGGAGACCTGGTACTGCTGCGGCCACCTACGGGCGTGTGCGTCCCAGTCGCCGCAATAGCCGAAGGCGGAAAGGTGCCTCTCCGCCTCACCGTGTACGAACCGTGCAGCGATGTCGCGGTGCTGTCATTCGATGGCGCTGAAGATGATCCTGTAGCGCAAGGCTTGTTGAGCCGCGCTCGCCTACGCGTGATCACTGGCGTGAATCCGCTGCCAGATCCGGTTCCCGTACACGTCTACTCCTGGGATCGGGCGTGGGTTCAAGGAACGGCCACTGAACTGCCGAGCGACACAATGCTCCGTGTGACGTGTTCCTTTCCCAAGGGTTCTTCTGGCTCCCCGGCCCTCACAGATCAAGGGGAGGTGTTGGGCGTCGTCAGCAACGCCGACGGAGAGGGACGTATTGCGAGACTCGCGAAGGCGCTTCCTGTTTGGATGACTCAGCGCCTTCTTCAATGATGCTCTCTTGATCTTGGCCTGAACTGTGCCCGTGACTGTGCCCGCGACGGCCCAGGCAGTGCCACCTCAGCGCACCCTCGCCAGCCAAAAGAGCTAGACGCAGAGCCCCGGAAACCCTTGTGTGGTGCGGGTTTCCAGGGCGGTACGAGGTTTCGTAATCAGCAGGTCCGCGGTTCGAATCCGCGCGCCAGCTTCTCTTTTCAAGCACTTGCGAGTCACGCCCGGTGCCATCCGCGGCTTTGGTGCCAATCTGGTGCCAAAGATTTCCCGGCTGATCGAGCCCGTCGACGAACCGGTGTGAATCGGCGCTGGGCAGCCCTCGTGCGTTTCCACGAGCCGCCTGGGCGGGCGAGCATCGAGGAGGAAGAACTTCCAGGGCGACAAGGAGATGCTTGCCCGAGCCTCCGGAAGGGGGCTATTGGCGTTCCAAGGGAGGTCGGTATGGCATTCATATGGGAAACATCGGGTCAGAGGCCTGTGTGGTTCCTTCGACGAGCGG
>DASVHW010000077.1 GCA_036382395.1 Candidatus Binatia bacterium
TACTTCATCTCGCACAAGCTCTATCCCAACGTCGATTTCTACTCCGGCATCATCTATCAGGCGATGGGGTTCCCGATGGACATGTTCCCGGTCCTGTTTGCCATCGGACGCACGCCAGGCTGGATTGCTCAGTGGGAGGAGATGTTGCTCGACAAAGAGCAGCGCATCGCGCGGCCGCGTCAGATCTTCGTTGGGGCGCCACGACGGGATTATGTCCCGCTGGCACACCGGCCCGAGCAACGAGCGAACGGCCCGGATGGAACGCCAACGTATGCGGCGCAGGTCGCGATGTCGTAGCGGCAGCCGCGTCGGCTGCGCGCCCGGGCTCAGAAGCTCAGGCTGCGCTTGCGAGCCCGCAGACCGCGGCGACTGCCCTTGTTCTTGAAGGGCTTGCCGCCACCCAGGCCTTGGCCGCCGAAATCGGACCAGGTATCAGGGGGCGCTGACGGGAAGTTGCCTCGAAACTCCGGACGGCCACCGCTGGGTGGCGAGAAGCGCGGACCGTCGGTGCGCCGCGGCCGATCTTCTGCCGTGTTGACCCGCAGCTTACGGCCATCGATCTCCTGGCCGTCGAACTGCTTGATCGCCTCCGCAGCTTCCGTCTCGTTCGAAAACTCGACGAACGCGAAACCGCGCGAGCGCCCGGTTTCCCTGTCGGTGCCGATGTGAACGTTTTTCACCTGCCCCGCGGCTGACAGGGCTTCAGAGAGTTGCTGCTCCGTGGTGCGGAAATTGAGGTTGCCGACAAATACCTTAGTCGAAATGGCTGACTCCTTTGCGTGGTAGGGAATGTTGAATCCTAACTGTACCTTTGCCTAAGAGGTGCATAGCATTTCCTGGATGGGTGCACCATAGGCACCGATCATATTCTCAGTGGACACTTTTCCCCTTCCCGCCTCCGCTCCCTGAAGCACACGCGATCCCATTGCCAGCGGCTTCGCCAGCATCCCAGGTTGATCTCCCGGCCCTTCTGTTGCTATGTCGTCGCCGTCCGAGAGGGTTCGCATCCGCAAAACGCGGGAAGGTACCGATATGAAACCGCTCGCCGTTGGTCTGCTCACTGCGCTTTTCCTTGGATGCTCACCTACGCCGCCGCCAACCGTATTGCCCAGCGCCACCCCGACCGGCACACCGGCGCCGTCGCCCACAGCTTCCCCCTCGATCGATCCGCTGCTGGTGACGACGGATAAAGGCCAAGTGCGCGGGGTGAAGAGAAGTGGAGCGCGCCAGTTTCTAGGCATCCCCTACGCCGCTCCGCCTGTGGGAGGCCTGCGTTGGCGACCCCCCGTGCCGCCTGCGGCGTGGAGCGGCATCCGTGCCGCGACGCTAGCGGGTAGCGTCTGCCCGCAGACCATTCCGATCGTCGACATGCACGCCGGAGGCGAAAACTGCCTGTTCATCAACGTCGAGACGCCCGATCCCCCACCACAGACGCCGGCACCCGTCATGGTGTGGATACACGGCGGAGGCTTCACCTCGGGGGACGGCCTGCAATACAATGGCACTAACGGCAGCGTCATCGCCAAGCTGACCGGTGTGGTCGTCGTCAGCTTCAACTACCGTCTCGGTCCCCTCGGGTTTCTGGCGCACCCGCTGCTCACTGCCGAGGATCCGACGCATCCATCGTCAGGGAACTACGGCATCGAAGACCAGATTGCCGCGCTGAAATGGGTGCGGGACAACATCGCCGCCTTTGGTGGCGATCCCGGGAACGTCACCATCTTCGGTGAGTCGGCTGGTGGCATGAGCGTGTGTTTACACCTCGCCTCCCAATTGAGCGCGGGCCTCTTCCATCGCGCCATTATCGAGAGCGGCCCCTGCACGCCGCCATTTTCCAGCTTGGCCGCCGCGGAGGCGCAGGGTGATCTCTTTGCATCGAAGCTAGGATGCGACGGCAGCGGTGACGTGCTCGCGTGCCTGCGCTCGAAGTCGCAGCAGGATGTGATGAACGCCCTCCCACCTGACCCGAGTTTTGTGTTCACCCCGGGGACATGGGGCTCGTGGGCACCGACCCTTGACCAGTATGTCCTCGACCGCCAGGTCGGAGACCGCCTTGCGGACGGAACATTCAACCACACGCCCGTCCTGGTGGGTGCCAACAAAGACGAAGGGACGCTGTTCGTCGCGATGGCCCAAGGCTTCTCCAGCACACCGCTCACCGCCGACCAATACCCGGAGCGGCTGAAGTCCCTGCTGGGCAGCGACGCCCTGGTCACGCAGGTGATGACACAGTATCCCCTCGCCGCTTATCCGGACCCGGGCGCGGCGCTGGCGGCGGCGTTCGGCGACGCGTTCCTCGCCTGCCCCACGATCCGAGCGGGGCAACTGGCGTCGCCGTACGTGCCGGCATACATCTACCAGTTCGAGTATCCCGACGCGCAATTTGCGGTACACCCGCCTTTCGATCTGGGCGCCTTCCACTCAGCCGAGGTCCAGTTCGTGTTCCAGCAGCCGCCGGCACCTGGTTTGTCGCTGACGAATGAGCAGATCCAGCTCTCCAACCAGATCATGGGGTACTGGACCCGCTTTGCCGCCACCGGCGACCCCAACGGCGCCGCAGCTCCGGCGTGGCCTCGGTTCAGCGCGTCACAGGAGTATCTCGGGCTCGACCGAACGATCGCCACCAGTCAGGGACCGAAGGCCGCCGCCTGCGCCTTCTGGAATGGGCTCGACTACCTCAGGCCACCGCTGACAGTTGGAGGCGGTCCGTGAAGCGTCGCGCCGGGACGCCCGACCCGCACACCGCCCTGCAATCTCCGTCAATTCGCCACCGCGTCCTCGCGCAGTTGATGCGCCGGTGTGAAGTAGGAACGGGCTCGCAACGTGGTGAGCACGAAGGCCGTGATCGCGGTCGAGAACGCGATCATGTACATGATCAACACCTGATACTTGATGGCGACCAGCGGTGAGTTGCCCCCGAGAATCTGGCCGGTCATCATGCCCGGCAGCGACACCACGCCGACCACCATCATCGAGTTGATGATAGGAATCATCGCCGCCTTCATCGCGCTGCGCAGCGGTGCCGCCGCGGCTTGACGGCTCGTCGCCCCCAGCGCCAGCAACGCCTCCACCTGATCACGCCCGCCGCGCAGATCGCTGTCCAGACGCTCGACCGCCAGCGTCGCGCTGTTCAGACTGTTGCCGATCACCATGCCCATCAGTGGGATCAAGTAGTACGGGTTGTACCAGGGCTTGATGCGGAGGATGACTTCGGTGGCCAGAACCATCGTCAGTCCGCAGCCGGTGCTCAACGACGCCAGCACCAAGAAGCGCAGGCTGTTCGTCGGCCGCCGCTGCCGCGCCGCAACCGTCCACGCGGCGATGCCGAGCATGCACAGCAGGATGACGACGATGAGCACGGGACTGTCGGTGGAAAATACGAATCCGAGGACGTACCCGATGCTGAGGAGCTGTACGAAAGTGCGTATGGCCGCAACCGTCAGGTCTCGCTCCAGCCCGAGGCCGCGGGCCGCCGACAGCCCGATCGCCGCCAACACCAGCCCGGCGGCGGATGCCAGCTGGAACCACGACGGATCGATGAGCTGCGTGCTCACGAGGCCTCCCCCGAAAGGGTGCGGTCCAGGTAACTGCGGCCCTGCGCGGTTGTCGGCGCCACGAAGAACTGTGCCGCCTCGGCCTGTTCCACGACTCTGCCGCCGACCAGCAGGATCACCCGCCCACCGAAGGCGCGGGCCAGCTCCGGCTGATGACTGACCATGATCACCGTCAGCTGGCTCCCATGACTGAGCTGCGCGATCGATTCGATCAGCCGGCGAGCCGCGGTGGGATCAAGTGGAGCCGTTGGTTCGTCGAGCAGCAATACCTCCGGCCGCGTCATCAACGCCCGCGCAATGCAGACGCGTTGTTTCTCCCCGGTCGAGAGCGCCGTCGCATCGCGTGTGAGCCCGATGCCGTTCAGTCCGGCCAGTTCCAGCAGGCGCGACAGTTCGGTGGTGGCGACGGAGTTGTCCTGGTGCTGCAGTCGCAACGCGGTGCACAGATTATCTTGCACGCTTCCGGAAAAGATGATCGGCACTTGGAACACCATCGCCACACGGCGCCGCAGGGTAATGGCAGACAGATGCTGGTACGGCGTGTCGTGGAACCAGAGTGTTCCAGCGGTGGGATCCTCCAACCGATTGAGCAGGCGGAGCAAGGTCGTCTTGCCGGCACCGGATGGTCCCAGGATGGAATACTTGCCACCGGATTCGAATCCCAGCGTCACATCGGTCAGCACCGGGCGTCCCTGCTTGATCGCACAGACGCGGTCGAGGCGGATCTCCGGCTGCGACACTGCCGACATGGTGAAACCTATCGACTCTCGACTCGCGACTGTCAACCGCCGGCCAACGTGATATGGAGCACGCCGTGTCAGAGCCCATCGTTCGTCTGAAGCCGCGCAAGGAGCGGCCGGTACTTCTCGGTCACCCGTGGATCTTCTCTGGTGCGATCGCTGACCTGGATCCCAGCTTGGAGCCAGGGCAGGCGGTGGTACTCCAGGACGCCGCCGGCGGGTTTTTGGGACGCGGTTACGTCAACCCGCGCTGTCCCATCACGATCCGTCTGCTCACGCGGGTGGACGAGCCGATCGACGCGCAGTTGATCCGGCGACGTGTTGCGGCAGCCCATGAGCTCCGCCGCACCGTGCTGCCACCCGAGACTGATGCCTACCGCCTGATCAACGGTGAGGGCGACTTCCTCCCGGGCGTCATCGCCGATGTGTACGCTTCGACCATCGTGCTGCAGTGCCTGACGGCAGGAGCTGCCAGGCTCAAGCCGCTGGTGATCGAAGCGCTGGAAACCACACTGGCGCCCAGCGGTATCTACGAACGCAGCACGGGCAATGTGCGGCGCGAAGAGGGATTGGAGCCCGCCGAAGGCGTCGTTGCGGGCGACGTGCCGGCAGAACCGGTGCTGATGCGGGAAGATGGCCTGTCCTTTCTGGTCGACCTGCACACGGGCCAGAAAACCGGCTTCTTCCTTGATCAGCGCGACAACCGCATGCTGGCACGGCAGCTGGCGGACGGCCGCGCCGTGCTCAACGCCTTTGCATATACCGGCGCCTTTGCGGTCCACGCTGCTGCCGGCGGCGCCTGGCAGGTAACGTCGGTTGAAAGCTCGCCACGGGCTTTGGACTTGGCGCGCCGCAATTGGTCGCTCAACGCCTTCGACGCTGCCGCGGGCGAGTTCATCGAAACCGACATCTTCCGTTACCTGCGCGAGGCCGACCGCACTTTCGACCTGCTGATCCTCGACCCACCGGCGCTCGTGAAGCGCAGGCAGGAGCTGGAACGCGGCGCGCGCGCGTACAAGGACCTCCATCTCTGGGCCTTCCGCCGCGCCGCGGCGGGCGCCCATGTGATGACCTTCAGCTGCTCGCAGCATGTGCCGCCAGAGCTGTTCTGGAAGATCGTCCACGGCGCGGCGGTGGACGCTCGACGCGATGTCCAAGTGCTGCGGCACCTCGGAGCCGGCGCCGATCACCCGGTGAACCTGGCGCATCCGGAAGGGGAGTACCTCAAAGGCTTGCTGTTGCGCGTGTGGTGAAGTGTACTAGACATCGAGTAAACATTTAGAGTATATGACGGCCATGGCTGGCTCACGTCCTATCAGTCAATGGCCGCAGAGTGATCGACCGCGAGAGAAACTTCTGACGCGGGGACCCGGCGTCCTGTCGGACGCGGAGCTGTTGGCCATCCTGCTGCGCACCGGGGTGAAAGGGGCCAGTGCGGTCGACCACGGCCGTGCCATCATGGAGGAGTTCGGCAACTTCCGCCAACTGGCGTCCGCCGGCGTCGGTGACCTGCGCAAGATCAAAGGGCTGGGGCCGGCGAAGGCGGCGCAGGTGCTGGCGGCGTTGGAGATCGCCAAGCGCTACGGCGAGCAGGAGTTCAAACCCGGTGAGGCCCTGCGGGGCAGCAGCGATGTCTACGCTCACTTCCGCGAACGCTTGGCCAGCGAGACGCGCGAGCACTTCTACGCCGTGCTGCTCGACAACAAGCATCGCAAGATCAAGGACATCTCGGTCTCACACGGGTCGCTCACGGCCAGCATCGTGCATCCGCGCGATGTCTTCGCGCCGGTGGTGCGCGAGGCGGCGGCGGCCGTCATCTTCGTGCACAACCATCCCAGCGGCGACCCGACCCCGAGCAAGGAAGACATCGAGATCACGCGGCGGCTGCGCGAGGTCGGTGACCTGATGGGCGTCCGCGTCCTCGATCACATCGTCATCGGCAAGGGCCGTTACGTCAGCTTCGTGGATGATGGATACTGGTGAGATAATAAAGGGTCCACGGGTTCAAGGGTTCAAGGGAAGTGCCAGCAGGAATGCACGGACGGCTTCGACAAAACCGGCGGGATTGTCGCCCATGACCGAGTGGCCCGCGCCCGGCACGACAGCCAGTCGGCTGTTGGGAATGGCGGCCTGGAGCTTCTCGGCGCTCTCGCCTGAGAGGATGTCGCTCTCGCCGCCTTTAATGATCAGGGTGGGACAGTGGATGGCGTGGACGTCGTCCCACAGGTTGAGCAGCGCGCTAGCGTGGAAGCCGCGCTCGGAGGAACGCAGGGCCTTGTCGTATTTCCACGTCCATTTGCCGTTCGGCAGCTGCTTCAGGTTGTGGGAGAGGCGGCTGCGGATGTTGTCGAGGGAGCGGCGCGGATTGAACTGGTGGGCGCGCGCGACGAACTCCTCAAAAC
>DASVHW010000078.1 GCA_036382395.1 Candidatus Binatia bacterium
GGAGGCGGCGAGACGCCCATCATCGCGATCGCCCCGGCGCTCGCCAACGCGATCTTCGCGGCGACGGGGGTGCGGTTGCGCTCGCTGCCGCTGGTGCCGGACGGCGTCATTCCGTAGCCACCGGCCCCATCGCGTGTTGCATTCCTCGCCCCCGGTCGCAGGCTTGAGGGTGCCAGGCCGCCTCCGGCCGGCAGCCTCGAAATGACCCACTTCATCGATGGTCGCGAGCGAGCGGATGCCGAGGAGAAGTTCGCCCGTTACGACGCAGCAGCTCCCAGCCGGCTTCGCCGGGTTGCCTCCCGATGCTCTGCGACGAGCTGGCGGTAAGTGCCAGCGCTCAACTTGAGCGTGCGTGCCTGCGTCTGGTAGTCGACGTAGGCCAGGCCGAAGCGGGGCCAGAAGCCATAGCTCCATTCGAAGTTGTCCATGAGCGACCAGGCAAAGTAGCCGCGCATCGGGGCGCCCTGCGCGGCAGCGTTCGCCATCGCGTCGACCTGGTCGAGCAGGTAAGCCGCTCGCTCGTGATCGGCGACGTAGCCGTTGGCATCCGGTTCGTCATGCCAAGCTGAGCCGTTCTCCATCACATACAACGCGGCGACTTCGTACTCCTTCGTGAGCCGCATCAGAGTGTCCTCCAGCCCCTGGGGATACACCTCCCACCCCAACGCGGTTGTCTGCGCCCCCGCTACCGGGACCTGACTGAAACCGAGTGTGGCGACTTTGGCGTCCGCGGCGACCTTCATCCGGAAGTAGTAGTTCACGCCGAGAAAGTCCAGCGGAGCCGCGATCGTATCGCGATCTTCCGGCCGCGTGGGTAACTCGATGCCGTACAGGTCGACCATGTCCGTCGGAAACCCCCGTCCGTGCAGAGGATCCAGCCACCACCGATTGGTGTGCCCGTCTGCTCGCTCGGCGGCGAGGGCATCTGCGGCCGATTCAGTTGCCGGCTCACACGGATTCAGGTTCAGCACGATTCCAAGCGAGGGAGTGCGGGGTGCCGCGGCGCGCACGGCCTGTACCGCGAGACCATGTCCCAGCAACAGATGATACGAGGCGTGAACCGCGCTACGCAGATCCCTCATCCCAGGGGCCATCCTGCCTTCCAGATGACCGATCCAGGCGGAACAGAGTGGTTCGTTCAGCGTCGCCCAGTCGGTGACCCGGTCGCCCAGTCGCGCTGCGACCAGCGCACTGTAGTCGGCGAAGCGGGCGGCTGTTTCCCGCGCCACCCACCCTCCGGTCTGTTGCAGCGCGGACGGCAGATCCCAGTGGTACAGCGTGGTGAAGGGGCGAATCCCCGCCGCGAGCAGGTCATCGACCAGGCGGTCGTAGTAGTCCAGCCCTGCAGTGTTGACCGGGCCCTGTCCGGTGGGCTGCACCCGCGGCCACGCTACTGAGAATCGGTAGGAATTGACGCCCAGTTGCTTCAGGAGATCGAGGTCCTGCGGCCAGCGACGGTAGGAGTCACACGCGATGTCACCGGTATCGCCGTTATCGATCGCGCCGGGTACGCGACAGAAGTCGTCCCAGATGGAGGGCCCTCGGCCGTCCTCGGCGACGCCGCCTTCGATCTGGTAGGACGAGGTTGCGACTCCCCAGCGAAAATCTTCGGGCAGGGCATTGCGGTTGTTCATGGACCTCTCTGGATCTGGTCGTGCGAGATGCGTGAACAGGCGGATCCGAGCATCGGTGCGGCGCTATTTCACTGATCCGGCGGTCAAACCCGCGACGAGATATCGCTGCAGCAGGAGGAAGCCGATTACGACCGGCACGCTGACCGTCAGCGAAGCCGCCATGATCTGGTTCCAGTAGACGTTGTTCTGCGTTGCGTAACCCTGCAATCCGACGGCCAGCGTTCGCGTCGACTCATTGGTCAGTACCGAGGCGAACAGGACCTCACCCCACGAGGTCATAAAGGCGTAGATGGTGACCGCGACGATGCCCGGCATGGCGACCGGGATCACCACGCGAACGAACGCACCGAGCGGGCCGGCGCCATCGACCTTCGCGGCCTCATCGAGCTCGCGTGGCACCGAATCCAGGTAGCCGGCCAACATCCAGATGGCGAAGGGCAAGGTGAACGTCATATAGGTGATGATTAGGCCGAGCCGGCTTTGGTAGAGGTTGATGCCGGTGGCTTGACTAAGGTTGACGAAGATGACGAAGAGCGGCAACAGGAACAAGATCCCCGGGAACATCTGAGTGGACAGCACGACGATGGAGAAGGTCTGCCGACCGTGGAACCGGTAGCGGCTCACCGCGTACGCCGCGAGCAGCGCGACGCCAACGGAGGCCAGTGAGGCAACCGTCGAGACAACGATGCTGTTCACGAAGTACTCGGCAAGCGGGATCGTGTGCCACATGTCGAAGAAGGGTTGCACCGTCAGGTGGGTGGGAAACCAGCGGAAGTCACCCTGCACATCGCCAAGCGGTTTGAGGGCGGATGTCACCATCACCCAGATTGGGAGCCCCGCGAATACCGCGAGGACGGTCAGCCCGATCCGACGAGTCCAGGAGAACCAGGTAGGTTCACGCATTGTCACTCCCTCGGCTGGAGACGGCCAGATATCCGACGGTCACGACGAGCAGGAAGATGAGCAGCAGCACCGACATCGCCGAACCCGTCCCGAAGTTCCACGTGACGAACGAGTTCTGGTAGATATGCATCGAGATGAGATCCGCTTGCTCTGGCGCCGATTTTCCGAACAGGACGTACGGGACCGTGAATTCGAGGAACGTCCAGAGAAACAGGACGATCAGCAGTACCCGATTGACCGACTTGAGCATGGGCATGGTCACCCAGCGGATCTGGGCGAAAACGCCGGCACCATCCATAGCCGCCGCCTCGTACAGGTCTTGGGGGATGCTCTGCATCCCCGCGGTCAGCATGAGGAACGCAAACGGCCAGCTACGCCAGACCTCAACGATGACCAGGGAGTAGAAGCTGTTTTGGCCGATAAGCCAGAACGGCCGCTGATCAGCCAGATGAAGTTGATCGATCAAGACGTGATTTACGATCCCGGTGTCTCGCTGGAACATGAAGCTCCACATGATGACCGAGGCGAACACCGGCAAGGCATAGGGAATGAGGAACACCGTGCGGATCAGGCCGCGGCCACGGAATGAGCGCTGGGTGAAAACCGCCGCGGCTAGGCCGAACATCCACGAGAACCCGAGTACCAGGACGGTGAATCCGAGCGTCACCAGAAATGAGTGAAGCAGGGCCTCTCCGGCCGCCTGGTTGAAGTCCAGGGCAAGCCGGTAGTTGTCGAAGCCGGCCGCGGGAGCAGCGCTCCAGTTGCGAAGATAAAACTGGGTGAGTCTGAGGAAGCTGATCCCCACACCGACCAGCATCGGAACGACGTGGATCAACAGTTCCAGCACAACCGCCGGCAGTAGCAGGAAGTACGGCAGCAATTCCCGGCGAGGCCGCCGTTTCCTCGGTGGCGGACGGTCTAGCTGGACGGTACCGACCACCGGCTGTTTCCTCCTCTGGCTTGGCGGGCGCCGAAGCGCCCGTCAAGCCCTCGGGTCGTTAATTACCTCGTCGGAATTCAGGGGGCGAGTTGCTGTTGTGCTGCGGCGAGTTGACTGCTGATCTCGGAGTCGCCCACGGCCTTGCCGCTCGCCGCATCGGCGAACATGTTCTTCATCGCCGTACCGATCAGCGTCTCGAACTGGCTCTCCTGCGCCACGGCCGGCAACGGTGCCGCGCTGGTGGCGAGGATGTTCTTGAAGAGCTGTACTGCCGGTGTCTGGAAGGCCGGGTCGCTGTATGCCTCGCTGACCGAGGGCAGCGATCCATAGGTTTTGTTCAAAATCTCCTGCTCAGGCGTGCTCGTCATGAACTTCACGAACTGCAGCGCAGCGTCCTTGTTCTTACTGCTGTTGAAGACGGCGAGGTTGATGCCCGCGACCATGCTGGTGACCTTCTTGCCGCCTGCGGGCATCTGGTCCGGGAGCGGCAGCGCAGCGACGCCGATATCGGCGGCGTTCATGCCCAGCTGGGCGAGTGAGCCGGACGCTGCCTGCCAGATCATCATCGAACTCTTGCCTTTGGCGAAGTCGCTCAGCGCCTCGGTGCCGTTGGAGTATTCGGCGTCGCTGGGATTGACGATCTTGTCGCTCTGCATGAAGTCGATGTACTGCTTGATGGCTGCGATGTTCTGTGGAGTATTGAAGGTCGGCTTTCCGGAGTCATCGAAGAAGGCGCCACCTTGCTGCTGGCTCAAGGTGAACGCGCTGTGCACATTTTCGCTAATACTGCCGCATTCGAGGGACAGACCCCAGTGCTGTGGCGTGGTCAGCTTCTTGGCGTCGGCAACGAACTCGCCCCAGGTCGTCGGCGGCTGAGTGATCCCGGCCGCTGCGAACTGCGCCTTGTTGTAGTACAGACCATAGGCGAGGCTGTAGAGCGGCACCGCCGTGGGCGGCTTGCCGGCTGCACCAGTAGCCGAAAGGCTCCCGGCGAGGAACCGATCCTTGCCGCCGATCTGGTTCATGGTCGCGTCGTCGAACTGGGTGAACGCACCGGTTGCCTGAAGCGATGCCGACCAGGTGTTACCGATGTTCAGCACGTCGGGTCCTTGGCCGGACGTGGTCGCGGCCAGGATCCGGTTCAGAAGATCGGACCACGGAACAACCTCGAGGTTGACCTTGATGCCAGTCTGCTGTGTGAACTTGTCGAGCTCTGGCGTCAGGACTTGCTTGTCGTTCTCCAGGCTAGTTCCTTGGTTGCTCGCCCAGTAGGTCAAGGTCGTCCCCGCGCCCGCTGCCGTCGGCGCGGCCGAGGCGGCCGGCGCGGAGACGGCCGGCGCGGAGGCGACCGGGGCCGTGGTCGTGACGGGGGCCGTGGTCGTGACGGGGGCCGTGGTCGTGGCTGCGCCGCCGCACGCGGCGGCAATCACCGCGGCGGTCATGAAAAGCCCCAAGAGTTTCCGGGGCCCCAGGGAAGAACGATGCACGTGTCTCTCCTTTGGATAGAGATCGCTGGATGGCTCGAGACTGGAGCTTGAGTAACGTCGCGTGCCACGAGAGCGGCCGCGTGTCGTTGGCAGTTCGGCTCAGCTTCTCTTCGTCGGCAGCCCTCCACTCGACTCGCGGACCACGAGCTCCGTCGGGAACATCACTTGTCTCGGCAGGTGGTCCCGCGCGTCGATGTTGTGGAGCAGAAGACGCACCATCTCGTGGCTCATCGCTTCGATCGGATGCCGCACGCTCGAGAGTGGCGGTCGGGTCGTTCCGGCTATCGGCTGGTCATCGAATCCCACGACGGCGACATCGTCCGGAACCCGACGGCCGGCACTCTGCAGCACACCGAGAGCCATCGCGGCCATCGAGTCCGAGGCCACGAATAGGCCGTCGAGATCCGGCTGGCGCTCAAGCAGGAGGTTCATCGCTCGGGTTGCGCCTTCCTGGCTAAAGTCCCCGACCTCCTCGAGGGAGGGGTCGATCGGAAGCCCAGCGGCCTCGAGCGCATCTCGGAAGCCCAGCAGCCGGTCGAGGGCGGCTGGCATATCGAGCGAGCCCGAGATCGTTGCCACCTTCCGGCGCCCCTGCGCGAGCAAATGCGCCGTCGCCGCCGCCGCGCCGCCGCGGCTGTCCGCGTCGACGTAGCTGGCCTGAGCACCTCGGGGCGGCCGACCGTTGACGACTACCGGCACCCCCCGAGCCGCAAGGCGCTCCGGGAGCGGGTCGTCGCCGTGGAGTGCCGTCAGCACGACGCCGTCGATGTGGCCAGCTGCGACGTACTGCTCGAGACGCTTCTCCTCCTCGCCGGATTGTGGCATGAGGAGGACGAGCTGGATGCCACGAGGCGCGAGTGCGGTGCCGATCCCATTGAGGAAGAGGAGGAAGAAAGGGTCAGTGAAGAGCCGGGCGGTCGGTTCCGGGATGACCACACCGATCGAATCGCTGCGACGGGTCACCAGGCTTCGCGCGGCATGGTTCGGAACGTAACCGAGGCGAGCGATTGCCTTCTCCACGGCTCGCCGCACATCCGGGCTCACCTTCGGGCTGTCGTTCACGACCCGGGAGACCGTCGCCCGTGAGACGCCGGCCATCCGGGCAACCTCCTCGAGCGTCACGTTGCGGCCGATGGCCCTGTCGTCCTGCGTCATCGCTCCTCTTGACCGCGCCCTTCGCGGCGTCCAGCGCCTGATCTGGTCCCGGGGCGGGACGCGCGGCGACGCATCTACAGGGCTCGCGACAAACCGCCCTTGATCTCCACGGGGGGATGCGTGGATGTGAGAGCGCTCCCACGTCATCGCAACGCACGGTAC
>DASVHW010000079.1 GCA_036382395.1 Candidatus Binatia bacterium
GCTCATCAACTGGCGCAGCGGCTCGGCGACGACAAGGTCGCCGCGCATCACGGCAGTCTGTCGCGGCGCACCCGCTTGCAGGCCGAGGAAGGGCTGAAGAGCGGCGCGCTACCGGTGGTGGTGGCGACGGCGTCGCTGGAACTCGGCATCGATGTGGGGCATGTCGATCTCGTGTGCCACCTCGGCGCCCCGCGCACACTGGCGACCTTGCTGCAGCGCGTTGGGCGCTCGGGGCACTGGCTGGGGGCAATTCCCAAAGGCATTCTGTTCCCCCTCACCCGCGACGACCTGGTGCAGTGTGCCGCCGCCATCCGAGCGGTGCGTGCCGGCCAGCTCGATCACATCACCGTCCCACAGCATCCGCTCGACATCCTGGCGCAGCAGATCGTTGCCACCGTCGCCAGCGGTGAGATCGGCGAAGAAGAGATGTGGCGGCTGGCGCGGCGCGCCTATCCGTTTCAGCACCTCGGCCGCGACGATTTCGAGGCGGTGCTGGCGATGCTGTCCGATGGCGTGGCGACGCGGCGCGGGCGGCGTTCGGCCCACGTGCATCGCGACCGGGTGCACGGCCGACTGCGCCCGCGGCGCGGGGCTCGGCTGGCCGCCATCATCAGCGGCGGTGCCATTCCCGACAACGCGGATTACGACGTCATCGAGGACCCCGCCGGTACGTTCGTCGGCAAAGTCAATGAAGACTTCGCCGTGGAGAGCATGGCGGGCGACGTCTTTCTGCTCGGCAACCGTTCGTGGCGCATTCGCCGTGTCGAGGCCGGCCGGATGCGGGTGGAGGATGCCCAGGGCGCTGCGCCGACGATCCCGTTCTGGCTGGGCGAAGCGCCCGCCCGCACCCCGGAGCTGTCGGCCGCGGTGGCGGAGTTGCGCGAACAAGTCGCCGCGCGCCTCCCGGACGTTGCCACGGCAGCCGCCTGGCTGATGGCTGAGTGCGGCCTCGATCAGGACGGCGCCGACCAGATTGTCGCCTACGTTGCGGAGACCCGTGCCGTGCTGGGTGCCGTGCCGGCGCAAGGCACGATCATTGCGGAACGCTTCTTCGACGAAAGCGGCGGTATGCAGCTCGTCCTCCACGCGCCCTTCGGCGGCCGTATCAATCGGGCCTGGGGGCTGGCACTACGCAAACGCTTCTGCCGTACGTTCGACTTCGAGCTGCAGGCGGCGGCAACCGACGACGGCATCGTCATCTCTCTCGGAGAACAACACAGTTTCCCGCTGGAGAGTGTCTTCGCCATGGTGCGATCCGCCGCACTGGAGGAAGATCTGGTGCAGGCCGCGCTGGCGGCGCCGATGTTCGGTACGCGCTGGCGCTGGAACGCGACGCGGGCGCTCGCCCTGCTGCGCCACTCGGGTGGGCGGCGGGTGCCCATGCCCATCCAGCGCATGCGCGCCGAGGACCTGCTCGCGGCCGTCTTCCCTGCGCAGCTTGCCTGCGGTGACAACCATCCTGGTGGGCCGATCGACCTGCCCGATCACCCGCTGGTGCAGGAGACCATTGCCAACTGCCTGCATGAGGCGATGGACGTGGACGGCTTGCGCGCCATCATCGAGGCAATCGAGCAGGGCAGGGTGCGGACCCTGGCGATCGACACGGCCGCACCCTCGCCGATGTCGCACGAAATCCTGAACGCCAATCCCTACGCCTTTTTGGATGATGCGCCACTCGAAGAACGCCGGGCGCGGGCGGTGTCGCTGCGCCGGATCGATCCCGAATTGGCGGGTGGCATCGGTGCCCTCGATGAGGCGGCGATTGACGAAGTGCGCGCGCAAGCCTGGCCTGATGTGCGTGACGCCGATGAGCTGCACGACCTGCTGCTCAGTCTGGTGGTCTTACCCACCCATCTGCTGGCCAGCTGGGCGGAATTGTCAGCACAACTCATTCGTGATGGTCGCGCCACGTATGCCCGCTGCGAAGGGCGTGCGGCCCTGGTTGCTGCCGAGCGTGCCGGGCTCGTGCATGCGGCATTGCCGGAGGCGACGTTGGCGCCGCCGGTTGCGTTTCGGGACATCGCCTCGTGTGAGCCGGAAGACGCCGTCCGCAGGATCGTACAAGGCTGGATGGAGTGCCTCGGGCCAGTGACGGTGTCGGGCTTGGCCGCGCTCCTTGGTGTCGCAGAGAACACGGTCGAGGCGGCACTGTCGCGGCTCGAATCGGAAGGGATCGTGCTGCGGGGGAGATTCACAAGAGTCGACGCTGGACTTCCAACGATCGAATGGTGCGACCGGAGGCTGCTGGCGCGCATCCACCGCCTGACGATCGGCCGGCTGCGGCGCGAGATCGAGCCGGTGTCGCCGGCGGATTTCATCCGCTTTCTCCTGCGCTGGCAGCATGTGCATCCGGGGACGCAGCTGCACGGCAGAGACGGCGTGGCGCAGGTGATCGGGCAGCTGCAGGGCCTCGAGTTGCCGGCGCCTGCCTGGGAGCGGGACATCTTGCCGGCCCGCGTCAACCTCTACAATCCGGCCGACCTCGAGCAGCTCTGCCTGGCGGGTGAGGTTGCTTGGGGAAGGCTGCGGCTGGCTGTTGCCGACGAACCGGATGACGACGGGACTCCGGCGCCCCGCCGCCGCAGAGCCGCGCCCACGCGCGCGGCGCCGCTGGCGTTTGTCCTGCGTGAGGCACTGCCGGCGCTCCTGGAACCCGAGCCGCCTGAGGTCGACCTGCTGCACGATCTGTCGGTGGGGGCTCGCGAGGTGTTCGTGTACCTACAGCAACACGGTGCCGCTTTCCTTTCCGACATCGCTCGCGCCACTGGACGCTTGCCCGTGCAGACGGAGGCAGCGCTGTGGGAGCTGGTTGCCCGCGGCTTGGTCACCGGTGACGGCATTGCCGG
>DASVHW010000080.1 GCA_036382395.1 Candidatus Binatia bacterium
CCCCGAGCAGGAGCACGGCCCCGATCAATCGTTTCCGCAACATTGTCTCCGTAGTTCCTTACTTCTTGCTTACGGTTTGTGTCGCTACGACGTCGATCGGCACCACGATGTGCGACAGAGCGAAATTCGTTTCCAGCGACAGTTTTCCCGGTTTGGTGGGCTCGAAGATGTAGTCGTAGGTTTCTCCGGCGGCGAACGTCTGCTTCGCGTCCACCGGCTTGCGATAGAACTCGGGCAGGTCGGCGCCGTCCTTGGCGAGCGGCTGCCAGAGCGCAGGCTTGCCGCCATCGAGCAGCGAATACACGACGGAGTCGTCGCTGGGCGTGATGTTGATGAACCGGAAGCGGTACTTCTCGCCCACGCGCAGTTGCATCGGCCCAGGCTTCGCCAGGCCATTGACGAGCAAGGCGTCGGCGAGGAAGTTGGCGTCGGAGCTGCTGACCAGGAAAACGCGGTCGTGCTCGGGATCGTATTTCTGGCCGGGTTCGAGCACGATGATCGCGCCGTAGAGGCCGGTGGTGAGCTGGCCGATGTCGTGCCAATGGGTGTGATAGATGTAAGTGCCCGCGCGGGGCGGCGTCATGTGGGCGATGAAGGATTCACCGGGCGCGATGGGCGGAGTCACCTGCCGCGAGTCGCCGCCGTATCCCGGGACACCGTCGTAGTAGCTCTCCAGTTCGATGCCATGCCAGTGGATCGCCGTGGGCTGCCCCAGCTTGTTGACGACCGTTATTTCGGTCGGCTGGTCGCGATAGAGAATGATGGTCGGACCCAGCTCGGAACCGAGAGCGGTGGTAGTGATTTTTCCGCCGTCGCGCAACTCCATGCTGATGCACTGCCGCTTGGTCTCGGGATTCGGCGGATTCTTTGCGAGCGTAAGCGTCAAGCTCCGCTGCGCGGGCTTGGCCAACGCCTCGGTTGAACCGGGTCGCGGCTTCACCTCGATGCCCATGATGAGTCCGGCCATGCCGCTCGGGTGGTGCATCTTGTGCTCGGAACCCATGTCGTCAGCGACGCCCATCACGCGCGCCGCGGAGTCGGCCAATCCGGCGTCGAAGTGTTGGGCAAGATGACAGTGGAAGATCCAGTTGCCGGCATGGCTCGGCGTCCACGTGACCGCCATGGTGCTGCCGGGCTGCATCAGCTCGGTGACCGCCATGCGCTGCTGGGCGCTGGAGTAGAGGTTCTCTTTTTCGGAGTCACCGGCGCTGTCCACGCGGAAATGCGCGCCGTGCAGGTGCATTGGGTGCGGTATCACGCTGGCGTTGATGACGCGCCAGCGGGCCGTATCGCCGACGGTGTACGAGAGGCGGGTCGTGTGCGGCCACGACTTCCCGTTGATGGTAAGGATCTCGTTAAATCCGTGCTCGAAGTCGAATTGAACCAGCCAGTTGTACCAGGCGTTGATCACCATGACGCGATCGTCGGTGAGCGCACCTTTCGCGTCGACGACGAAGGCGCCGGTCATGGTGGTATCGCCGCCAGGGTATAGGCCGTTGATCGGAACGGGAGCGAAGCAGGAGGCGCGGTAGAAGTACGTTCCGGGAGCGCCGGCGAGGAAATTGAATTCCTTGGTTTCGCCGGGATTGACGTTGACGGCGTCCTTGGCGTCGCCGGGCCGCTGGTTCAGGCCAAAGACGAAAATCGGAAAGAATTGGGTGTTCTTGAAAAACACGTGCACGCGCGTGCCCTCGGGAACGCGGATCATCGGGCCGGGCATGCTAGGCGCGGCGCCTTCTTCGGTAATGGTGAGCGCGGGAATCGCGGGCGCGTCATCGGCGTCAGGGTGCCAGGCACCCTCCTTGAGCTCAAGGTGCACGGTGAGAACACGGTCTTTGAGCACGCCGGCAGACTTCAGGTTGTCGTGGGTGACGACCTTGGGAAGCTTGGAAAGGTCGATGACCGCAAGGCTAGAAATCGCCACAAGAAGCAGCAGGACAAGGCATAGCGCGCGAACGACGCGCACCGTTGCCGGGCAACAGCGCATAACCATCCTCCAAATTGGGTGCTTGCGAAACCGCTGCTCCACCCCGGAGCAGCATGAGAATCGAGTAACAGCAAAATACTGCCGTTCGGCGGAGATGTCAATGCGCC
>DASVHW010000081.1 GCA_036382395.1 Candidatus Binatia bacterium
AAGGAGAAGAGCCATGAGGTTCGGATTTCACCTGTTCATGGTCGACCCTGCCGAGTTTCTAGATATCGCCCGCACTGCCGATGAGTGGGGCTGGGACAGCATTCAGGTTGCCGACGCCCCTTTTTTCCCCGAGGTGACCTCCGTCCCCTACCCCTATACGCCCGATGGCAAACGCTTCTGGCCCCTCGATATCCCCGTCCTGGACCCATGGGTGGCCATCACCGCGATGGCCACAGTGACCAAGCGCATCCGCTTCCTTCCCTCCGTACTCAGGCTGGCCATCCGCCAGCCTCTGCTTGAGGCCAAGGCTCTGTGCTCGGTGGCAGCGATCTCCAACGACCGCGTCGCCCTGGGCGTAGGACTGGCTTGGATGCCCGAGGAGTTCAAGTGGCTCAACCAGGACAAGAAGACCCGCGGCGCCCGCCAGAATGAGGCCATTCAAGTCATCCGCCTCCTTCTGGGAGGCGGCATGGTGGAGTTCCACGGCAAGTACATTGACTTCGACCGCCTGACGATGGCGCCGGTGCCCAAGAAGCGCATTCCTATTTACGTAGGCGGGACGACAAAGCCCGCTCTGCGGCGTGCGGCCCGCTACGGCGACGGCTGGCTCGGCATCATTCACCCCATGGAGGAGATCAAGGGGCTCGTGGCCGAGTTGACTGCGCTTCGCCGGGAGTTTGGGCGCGAGAAGGAGCCCTTCGACATCATGCTGCACTGCCCCGATGCCCAGACCGTGGACGACATCCGTCGCCTGGAGGAGATGGGGGTCACCGATCTCCAAGTCACGCCGTGGAGTGTGCCCGGCATCCTGGCTGAAATGGGCGTGGGCGCCATCATGCAGCAGCAGCCTCCGCTGGCCGTGAAGCAGGAAGCCATCAAACGCTATGGCGAGAACATGATCGCCAAGTGCAGTTGAGCAGAAGCCTTCGTCCACCGCACAGACGAACCAATGACTATCTAACTCGAGAGGCTGCATATGAAGAATCGTGAGAACTTCAAGAAACCCGAGTTCATGTCCGATGCAGACTTCAAGTGGCTGATGGATGCGACCTCATCCTTGGACCGTATAAAAGGTGATGCCAAAGCGGATGTTGAGGCCTACCTGGCCAATCCCGACGGCAGGTCAACAGGCGCCGGGCCATCAGGACTCCCCACTCTGTTGTTGACCTGTCTCGGCCGCAAATCGGGTGAGAAACGCACCACGCCACTGGTCTTTCTGCAAAACGGCAAAGACATGGTCATTGTCGGGTCGCTGGCCGGTTATGACAAGCATCCCGCCTGGTATCTCAATATCAGTGCGCACCCGAAGTGCTGGGTGCAGCTTGATCGTCGTAAAATGTCCGCCGTTGCCCGTGATGCTACAGAGGCAGAGCGGAAGGAGTTGTGGCCTAAATTGAATGCGATCTTCCCAGTTTGGGGCTATTTTCAGAAACAAACCGATCGTCCCTTTCCGATCGTAATTCTCTCGCCGACTGGCCCAGCGTAACCCTGTGCAGGGTTTGAATGCCCAATGAGCCTCCGCCAAAACAATCAGGAGAAGATCGCGCAATGAGTCAAGTGAAATTCGAACACCTTTTCACGCCCTTGCAGGTGGGGCCAATGCGGGTGCCAAACCGCATCTGCGAGACCACCAATACCATCAATTCGTCGATGGCCCCCGGTTTGATCGACGACCACTTCATCGCGCACCATGTCGCCAAGGCCCAGGGCGGCACCGGCTGGATCGGCAGCGAAACCTGGCTGCTCAACCTTCCGTTTCCAAAGGAAGCGCCGGATGAAATAGGTCTCTCCGTGGGGTTTGCCTCGCATTGGGCCGCCTATCAAAACCCGGCCTATGCCGATGGCCAGAGAAAATTCTTCGACGAGGTGCACCGAGCCGGCGCGGTGGCGGTGACTCAATTGACCCACCTCAGTGCGGTGTGGGCTCCTTCGCCGGTGGTCGTTGTCGGGGCCCAGGATTACACGCCGCATGTGATGGGCGACGAAGAGATCGAATTCTGTCTCAACTCCTACGCCGATGCCGCGGCGGCTGCCAAGGATCTGGGAGCGGATGGCATCGAGATTCACTGCGCCCACGAGACTTTGTGCTACAGTTTTCTGTCGCCGGCGACGAATCAGCGCACCGACCGGTGGGGCGGTGGCCCTCAGGAGCGCATCCGCTTCGTCGTGGAAACGCTGGAGCGCGTCCGCAAACGTATCGGCAACTCGCTCGCGTTGGGTATCCGCATGAGCGGCCAGGAGTTTCGGCAGGGCGGCTACGACAACCTGCAAATGCGCGAGATGCTCTATGCTATCGGCGAAACCGGCCTGATCGATTTTGCGGACATCGATACCGGTCACTGCTGGGGTGCGCCTTCCTATGTGCCAGCGTCGTACTATGGTCATGCAGAGTATCGCGAGTGCGGCAAAGCGGCGCGCGCCGACCTGGATCCGAAAATCGCCGTCCTGTTCACCGGGCGCATCAACGACCCCGTGGTGGCGGAGGATCTCATCAAGGGCGGGTATTGCGATCTGGTGGGCATGGTGCGAGCGGGTATCGCCGATCCCGAATTCGCCAACAAGGCACGCGAGGGCCGTCTGGGCGAGATACGCCGCTGCATCAGCTGCACTCGCTGCATCGACGAGGCGTCAGAACCCAGGACCTTTCCTTACACGCCGCACTGCTCCATCAATCCGGTCATCGGCAACGAGTTGCGCTGGAAGGAACAGTTCCGGCCGGCGGACAAACCGAAACGCGTTGTGGTCGTCGGTGGTGGTCTTGCCGGATGCGAAGCGGCGCGGGTGGCAGCCATGCGTGGCCACCAGGTAACCCTGCTCGATCAGGGCAAGCGCTTGGGAGGTCAACTGCTCATCGCGGCCAAGGCCCCCGGGCGCGATGACTTCGAAGACCAGGTGTATTTCGAGGAAAACGAGATGGAGCGTCTGGGAGTCGATGTGCGGCTCCAGACCAAAGCGGATATTGCTGCAATCAAAGCGCTGTCGCCGGACGCGGTGGTCATTGCAACGGGTTCGATCCCGCGTATGCCCAAGGAGATTCCCGGTATCAACCTGCCACATGTGGTACAGGGCTGGGATGTGATGCAGGGCAAGGCATCAACCGGAAATCGGGTCGCCATCATATCGCAGGAGGACTATTACGAAACGCCCTGCGTTGCCGAATTCCTGGCCGAACACGGCAAACAGGTGGAGATCTTTCACAAGTCCGTCCATTTGGGCTTCGAGATTGCCAGATATTCGATCGGTATGGTCTTGAGCCGCATGGAGAATTGCGGCGTCACCATCCATCCGAACCTGATCCTGAAGGAGGTTCGGACCGACGGGTTCGAACTCGTTTCGTCTTTCGGTGGGAAGACCTATCGCAAGGACGGGTTCGACAGTGTCGTCCTGGTGTACGGGTCGGTGCCGCAACCTGATCTGTATGACCAGCTCAAGGCCGGGGGCAGCATCCCGCAGCTCTATCTGGCGGGCTCGGCCTGGCTACCGCGCCATATGGCTGAGGCGACACGGCATGGTGCCAGCATCGGGTTGGTGATTTAACAGCCCGCTGAAAAAGTGCGCGCTCATGGATTCCGACCACCAACGACGCCAACATGTTGATGGGCATCCTCAAGAAGGACTACTACCTCCGCGGGTGCATCAAAGTGAACGTGGAGAAGTCCTACCGGGTGTTCAAGGGTAAAAAGTAATGAGTCCTACGAGAGCCGGGACCAAGGCAAAAGCGAAGGCCGCCAAGGTGAAGAGCAAGCCTGCTGCTGGGGCGCGGTCACGGAAGCCGTCACGACCAGCCGCGGTTGGCAAACGTGCGTTGGCCCCCAAGGCGAAACAAAAGACCACCAAGCGGGCCATGTCGCTCAAAGAACAATTGGCCTTGAACGACAAGCTGTTCAAGGAAACGGGCTCCATGTTCGGCTTGACGAAGATGAAGCGCAAGCAGCAGGACCCGGGCACCTACGAGGCTGCCTGGCACATCCTGCTCAACATCTGCAACACCGGCTGGGTCGTCGGCTGCAAGGTGTCGTCCTCGCCGGCCGCGGCGGAAGGCGGTGATGCCGTGTGGGCCCTGCACGTGCCCACCGGTGAGGCCATCTGCACCTCCCGGGGCATTATTTCCCACCCCGGCCTGCTGTCGCAGTTGATCCGTTCCTACATCGAGAGCGACTACGAAGTGAACCCGGGCTTTCGGCCGGGCGACATCTTCGAGAACAACGATCCACATTACGGCGGCCTCCATTCCCCGGACTTTCAGACCACCATCCCGATCTTTGACGAAGGGAAACTGGTGGCGTGGGCATCCTCGGTGAGCCATGTCATGGACGCCGGCTTCATTCTGCCGGGCTCCATCGGCTTTCTGAACCCGGACTGCTTCAGTGACGGTGTGCCGGTCACCATGGAGCGGGTGGGAGAGAATGATGCGTACTATCCGTGGTACGAGCGGCGCATGCGTTCGCGTACTCGCACTCCCGAGTGGGTGATCGGGGACGCGCAAGGCCGGCTGGCCGGCTGCCTGACCATCCGGGACCGTGTGCTCAAGGTGATCGACAAGTACGGTCTGGATTTCTTCCAGGGGGCCACGCGCGAGTACATCGAGGATAGCCGCCGCTATGCAGTCGGGCGCATGAAAACGCAGGCCGTGCCCGGCCGGATCCGCAAGTCGAACTTCAAGGATCTGGCCATGAAGGGTAAGCGTGTCATCAAGCCCGAGCAGGACGTCGATATCCTCTTCAATCAGCCGATGGAGATCAACATCGACGGCAATGCCAAGGCGCGGTTCTCGCTGCGTGGCGCTAGTGGCTGGGTGCCGTTCGGTCTGAACATCACGCCGGGGGCGTTGATCTCCGGCATGCTGAATGGTTTTTCGCACATGGTCGGCTTCGACATGTTCAACTGGGGCTCGGTGGCGGCCTGGGAGATCGAGACGCCGCCGGCGGGCTCCTGGGGCAATCCCTTCCCGGTCAACTGGTTCGCCGCTTGCGGCATCGCGTGGGCGCCGGCCGTGATGTGGCTGAGTTCGCTGTACGAATCTCTCGGGCGTCTCTACTGGTCGCGTGGTTTCATCGAGGAGGTCGCCGCCGGTGGCGCCACGACCATGACCGCCGAGTTCTCGGGGATGAACCAGTTCGGTATCTACGCGGTCGGCATGACACTCGAGCAGGGTAGCAACGGCTCGCCCGCGCGCGGTATGGCCGATGGCGAGCACGCCGCCTGGTCGATCTACACGCCCAATGGCGACTTCGGCAACGCCGAGGTGACCGAGTTGTTCTACCCGGTCATGTTTCTCGGCCGTAACCTTCGGCCCGACTCCGGCGGTTACGGGAAGTTCAGGGGTGGCCTCGGCCACACCGCCGTCTGGATGGTCAAGGGTACGACGGGTATGGAATACCAGTGCGGGTGCGCCGGCATCCGCAGCAAGACGCTTGCCAACCACGGCATGTTCGGTGCCTATCCGATCGTTCCGGACCGTGCCGGTTATGCCAGCCGCACCAACGTGAAAGAGCTGATTGACTCCCAACAGCCACTGGTGCATGCGATCGGCGACCCCGAAAATTCAGATCTTGTCAAGAACATCAAGGCTGAGGTCATGAAGCCAAACGAGATTGCCCCGTTCGTCACTACGGAGTTGCTGCACGACTACGACATCATCGTGCATCCGATCTCCGGCTCGCAGGCGCTCGGCGATCCGATCGAACGCAGCACGGCGTTGGTGAAGGCCGACCTCGACAACGAGTGGACACGGCCGTGGGTGGCCGAGTCGATCAATGGTGTGGTTGCCAGGCATAACGACAGCACGCGTGAGTGGACGGTCGACGAGACGGCGACCGAGGTCAGGCGCGCCGAAATACGCGAGGCGCGCAAGAAGCGCGGTGTGCCATTCAAGCAGTGGTGGCAGCAGGAGCGCAAGAAAATCATCGCCAAGGAGAACATGGCGAGCGCGGTGCTCGTCATGTGGCGCCAGTCTTCGCAGCTCTCCCCCGACTATGGGCGGGAGATCCGGGAGTTTTGGAATCTGCCTGAGGACTTCGCGTTCTAGGCTGGCCGACGCGTGGTCGAGACCATCCAAGGAGGCCCATTGTGCCGATCTACGACATTACTGAAATAGAAAAACTGGTCGACGGCAAGCTGCCCTGGCCCCAGGTGCAGCAGATCATGAAGGAGGCCAAGGACACCGACCGCTTCGACAAGTGGGTCGAGATCCTGCAGCGTCGCGTGGCGTGGAAGGAGAAGATCCTGCTGCCGCTCGGGCCCAACCTGTTCATCGTCCAGAAGGGCAAGGAGCGCGTGGTCAAGTGTCGCTGCGGTCACGAATTCTGTGACTACCGGATCAACTGGAAGCTCGAGTCGCTGATCTACGTGCGTGAGACCACCGAGCAACTCCACGAGATCTACCGCGGGCTCGAGCAGCCCGATGCCGAGTGGGTGCAGGTCCGCGAATACTACTGCCCCGGCTGCGGGGACCAGCTCGAGGTCGAGGCCGTGCCGCGCGGGTGTCCGCCGGACTTCGAATTTCTGCCCGATCTGGATACGTTCTATCGCGACTGGCTCGGGCGCCCCCTGCCGGATCAGAAGGAGTTTGTCGACAAGACCCCGGAGATCATCCGCCAGTGGTCGAAGTGACGGGAGAGGGAGCGGAGCACGCATAGACTATGAGCAAGGCCCTGGAAGACGTATCCGTAGTGGATCTGACCACGGAGTTCTGGTCGTCGATCGGGACCGCCCTCTTAGGCGATTTCGGCGCCCGTGTCATCAAAATTGAGGCTCTTCCGGGAGCCTGCGCCCGCGCCCGCGACCAACGGCCTGATCAGGACCCAGCCGTCGCGTGGGACTACAACGCCGAGTTGGCGCAGCGCAACAAGCTGAGCCTCGCTTTGAATGTCGACGACGACGCGGGGCGTGCCATTCTACGGGATCTCATCCGCAAGGCCGACGTGTTTGTCACCGACTGGCCGCGCCTTCGCGTCGAGCAGGAGGGACTCGGTTACGCCAGCCTCTGCGCGTTGAGACCGGACATCATCTACGCCAGGGCATCGGGCTTCGGACCCAAAGGGCCCGACCGCGATCTGCCCGCGCTGGACGAACTGGCCGCGGCGCGCACGGGCATGATGCCGATCTTGCCGCAACCCGGCCAGCCCCCCGTCTACGCGGGTGCCGGACAGATGTACACCGCCGTCATGCTTGCCCTCGGCATCTCCCTCGCCCTGCATCACCGCCAGGCCACCGGGGAGGGTCAGGAAGTCGACGTCTCGCTGTTCGCCGGTAACATGTACGGCGCGAGCTTGGAGGTGCAGGCCTTCCTGGCCATGGGAGGAGAGCGCTTTCTGCGTCCGGTTGCGCGTATGGACGCCGGCAACCCGATGAGCGGTGTCCTCTACCCTTCCCAGGACGGACGCTGGGTGTGTCTCACCATGCCCGATACCGATCGTTGGTGGCCGGGCTTCGCCGCAATGATGGGCCTGGACGTGAACGATCCCCGCTTCAATAGCCACGAGAAGCGCTGTGGGGAGAGCCGGCTCGAGATGATTCGTGTGCTCGAAGAAGCGTTCCGCCAGCAGCCGGCAGCCCACTGGAAGCGCGTCCTGACAGAGCGCCAGCTTTCGGCCGATGTCATCGAGGGCTTCGACTACCCGGCCAACGACCCGCAGGCGTTCCGCAATCGCTACATTATGGAGTTGGACCGCCCTGGAGTCGGCCGGATCAAGACGCTGGGCTTCCCGATCTTCATGAGCGAGACCCCGGGCCGGCTCAATCGTACCGCTCCGTGCCTGGGCCAGCATTCCGCCGAGATCCTGCATGACGTGCTGGGGTATTCGGAGGAACGCATCGGTGAGCTCGAAGCGAACGGTATCATCGCGTAGATTAGCTAGCCCCTCGGCCCTACACTTGTTGCCGCACTCGTCCGCCGTGGCATGCTCGACCGTTGATCGGCGCACTCCGGTGTGTATAATCTGAGTGGAATTTACACACCATGAGGAGCGGATGCCGATGCGATCAGCAAGAGCCCTGGCCAGAAAAAACTTGATCGTGGATGCGGGTAGTATTCGCGCCCTAAAGCGAGTCCTGGACGTGACGACTGAATCCGAAGCGGTGCGCATCGCCGTGCGAGATCGCCTCGCCCTGGAGGAGGCACAGGCGGCTTTCGGGCGTATCCGCGCCCGCGGAGGAATCGACGACATCTTTCGGCGCAGCGCCCCGCCTCTGCGCAAGTCCGCGGGATGACGGCGCGCCCGGTCCTCTTTGATACCTCGATCTACATCCCACACTTACGTGGTGAGGCGTATACCGCGCTGATCGGGAATGCGGTGCGCAGCGCGCGGGTGCGCCTGAGCGCAGTGGTCCTGGCGGAGCTGTACGCCGGAACGCGGTCACCGCGCGATAAGGCTGACCTCGACATTGTCCGCCGTGGATATCAATCGCTCGGATTTCTTTCCGTGCCCGATGCCGAAGACTGGGCGCGGGCTGGGCAGGCGATCCGTCGCTATCGTCATGTGTACGGAGACATCGAGCCGCGCGCGCATCTGAACGACGTCCTCATTCTGCTGTCCGGTGCCCGCATCGGCGCCGAAGTCGTCACCGAGAACGCTGTGCCCTTCACCCGCTGGGCCGTTCTCTTTCGGCGCATGGGGTTTCCCGTCCGGGTGCGAAAAGTGCGTCGGGAAGATCATCGCGACTGAACGCCCGCATTCAGACCGAGGGTATATTCGAGCCATAGCGTTCGCACGCCGCAGGCGCGTCACGACGGGCACCCTCGGTGCGCCGTTCGTGACGGAAGAACCGGCAATGTGTTCGACCTGGTCGGCGAGGTCGCGGTCAGCGGCGCGTTTTCGGACGAGCCGCTTTCCCATTCCGCTTCCTCTCCGCCTCAAGCTCGTCCACACGTGCGTGGAGCCGCCTAAAAAGCGCCTTCACGTCGCCTTTGGCGTTCCCGCTCTTCAACCCCTCGAGAAGCAGCCGTTCAAGCTCCCGTTCGCCTTCTTCGTCCCGGTCCGCCCGGATGAGGTGGCGCACGTATTCCGTGGGTGTCCCAAAGCCACCCTTGTCCGTTCGCCGGTCGACGAACTTGCGCAGGTCCTTCGGCATGTTCACGTTCAGCGATGCCATGGCCTGATGCTCCCATGGTTGGGCGAATATTGTCAACATCTGCCCAGCTTCTTCGCTAGGGTAGGGCGAGGAGACGACAAGAGAGCGACCCACTGCGTCCCACTACCGTCGCACAGCATGCTTGCGGCATGCGTTGGTGACCGTTCCGCGGCTGGCCCAAGGCACGGTGCCACCGGCCGCACTTGTAACGGCTTCGAGCTGTGAGGGCGTTCCCCGTTACCGACCCGTCAGGTTCTCCCTGGCGGCTCATTTTCGCGGTCGCCGTCTATCGCAAGCTGCGACAGGGTCAGCGATCAAAGAAGTGCCGTTTGAAGATACGAGCGCACGTCTGCTCCCGAGCCGCTGGCGCTTTTCTTGGTGGAAAGCGACAGCGCCGAGAATCGGAATTGACAACTGTAGCATCCAGCAACCGTAGGGTGGGCACTGCCCACCGCTGGGTGGGGCGGTCGTGTTGCCAAGTCAATGCGCTGGAGCTAATTGGCGTGACTGATCGGCGGTTCGTCGGTGCCCGATTACCGCAGAGCATACTTCCGGGTGGAACATTCTTTCTGACGTTTGTGACCTTCGAACGCCAGCGCCTGCTCGCAGAACCGTACGACATCGCGCGCCTACGGCGTGCCATCGCGGCCGTAAAACGCGAACGCCCTTTCGAAATCATCGCCGCTGCGGTCATGCCAGATCACATACACTTCGTCTGGACCTTGCCTCCAGGTGACGCCGACTTCTCGTCTCGGGCCGGCCGATTCAAGGCGCTCTTCACCCGCTCACTGACCGAATCGCGCACGCTGGAGGCCGCTACAACCCGTTCTCGTCAACGGCATCGTGAAAGCAATGTCTGGCAACGTCGTTTTTGGGAACACGTGGTCCGCGACGAGCGCGACTTGGAGCGACATCTCGATTACATCCACTACAACCCGGTCAAGCATGGTTTGGTGAGATGCCCCCACCTGTGGCCGCACTCCAGCTTCATGCGATGGGTGCGGCAGGGGGCGTACGCGGGCGATTGGTGTTGCGGCGGCGCGGTGCGGCGGGGTTCGGTTCCGGATTTTTCCGATATCGCCAATACCATTGGCGAGTGACCAGCGTCTTTCGAGCTTGCGGCCAACGGAGACAGAACAGAGTGGTGGGCGGTGCCCACCCTACAACTGGCTACCGGGAGAATCTGGGGTTCCCTGTGCCGCCGCTTGTGTGCCGCCGCTTGTTGCCACCTTCGGTCGCCGTGGGATAGAAGCAGTGTCGGGAACCAGCAACGCGGGTTGCCGGAACACCACAGAGAGGAAGAGACGTGGCCGGGGCATTGGAAGGAATACGAGTCATTGACCTGACGGTATGGTTTCAGGGTCCGGTGGCCGCTCAGCACTTGGCTGACTTCGGCGCCGAGGTGATCAAGGTCGAACGCCCGCAGGGCGGCGATCAGGGCCGCGGCGTGCGCAGCATCAAGGCGCTGCCGATCGGCGATTGGAACCAGTACTTTCTGGTGATCAATCGCAACAAGAAGAGCATCGCTCTCGACTTGAAGAAGCCGGCGGGCCGCGAGGTCATGTATCGCCTGGTTGAGAAGTCGGATGTGTTCCTCTCCAACATGGGCATCGAGCTGCTGGAGAGCTGGGGACTCGGCTACGAGAAACTCAGCGCTATCAACCCGCGCCTGGTGTACGCCACGAACACCGGTTATGGGCGTTTTGGAGCGGTGAACAAGCCGTCATTCGACATGACCGTACAAGCGCTCACCGGCATAATGGCGCGCCTCGGTGAGCCGGACCAGCCGCCGATCTATCTCGGCATGGGTTCCGGCGACGCCTACGGCGGGTTGATGTCGGCGCTGGGGATCATGCTAGCCCTCTACCACCGGAACCGCACCGGAAAAGGCCAGATGCTGGACGCGTCTCTCTACGGCGCGCAGCTCTTCCTCACTGCCCCCACGCTCCAAGCGTATCTCGCGACGGGAAGCGACAAGTACTCGAAACAGCAATCGAGGAAGACGGCCGAGAATCCGCTGCGCAACGTGTATCGGGCGAAGGATAAGTGGGTGTTCCTCTGCTTGCCGAACACCGACGAGAGCTGGTCACG
>DASVHW010000082.1 GCA_036382395.1 Candidatus Binatia bacterium
CCGGCGTTTGTGGCGGAGGTGTTCCCGTTGGGTGAGTGTCGTGATCTTGCGCTCGCATTGGTCGAGGTCGATCGACAGCCCGACTTCGTAGGCAAACAGGACGTGACATGTCCCCTTGCTGACGTGGAGAGACGATGATGCCACCGGCATGATCATGTTGGTGGCATACTGACAGATTTCTCTTTCAGGTGCAGCAGTCGACCATGCTCCATAGTTCGGCCTCTCGCGTGAACCAGCACGCTGCGTTAGGATAGCCGCCGCCATGCGCGCGCAGGCTGAGTCCCCCGTCATTGTCATCCGCAACGTCTCGCGTCGCTACGTGCGTGGGGTGGATGAGGTGCACGCTCTGGAGGACGTATCGCTCTCGATCCCGGCCGGCCACTTCGTCAGCTTCATGGGACCGTCCGGCTCCGGAAAGTCGACTCTGCTCAACCTGGTGTCCGGTATCGATAGGCCTAATGCAGGTGAGGTGCTCGTTGCCGGGCAGAGGCTCAACGATCTCTCCGAAGACGAACTGGCGCACTGGCGTGCCCGCCACGTCGGCTTGATCTTTCAGTTCTTCAATCTGATCCCCGTGCTGTCGGCACGGGACAACGTGGCGCTGCCGTTGCTCCTCACCCACCTCGGCAAGGCCGAGCGGCTCCGGCGCGCGGAGACGGCGCTCGGCATCGTCGGGCTCGAACATCGGCTCGACCATTTCCCCCGCACGCTGTCGGGCGGCGAGCAGCAACGGGTGGCCATCGCGCGTGCCATCGTGACCGACCCCGACCTCATCGTCGCCGATGAGCCCACCGGCGATCTCGACGCGCGCAACGCCGAGGCGATTCTCGCCCTGCTCCGCCAGCTCAAGCAGGACTTCGGTAAAACGGTGGTGATGGTGACGCATGACCCGCGCGCGCTGCGCTACGTTGACGATGCCTATCACCTCGACAAAGGCGTGCTCCTCGAAGGCGAGGACGCGGCGCGCGCCGCCGCGGCGCTCATGGCGGCGGCGGGGCACCCGCCAGCACTCGGCGGCGCCGTTGCCGGCATCCGTGTGGGACCGTGAAGTACGCCGGTCTTGTCCTCGCCAATCTGCGACGCAACAAACTGCGCACCGCGCTCACCGGTGGTGCCATCATGTTGGCCGTCGTCCTGGTGTGCTTGCTGCTGACGATGCCCGCCGGCCTCGACGCGCTCTTGGCCAATGCCACCAACAACACCCGCATTTCCGTGCACAATAAGGCCGGCATCGTCTACTCGATGCCGCAGTCGTTCGTGCGCAAGGTCCGCCAGGTGGACGGTGTCGCCGCCGCTGTGGCGATGACGTGGTTCGGCGGCGCCTTCGAGGAGGCGGGACGAGTCACGTTTCCCAACTTCGCCGTCGAGGTGGAACATATCGGCGCGGTGTACCCTGACTACCCGATTACGGCGCAGCAATTGGCCGACTTCCGGCGCTATCGTGACGGCGCCATCGTGGGGCGGCAGATCATGCACAAGTACGGCTGGAAGATCGGAGATCGGGTGACCCTGCGCAGCACGGTGTGGCCGGTCAACCTCGACTTCCGTATCGTCGGCGAGATCGCGAGTGACATCGCCCCTTTGTTCTGGATGAACCGCGAGTATCTCGACCAGGCGCTCAAGGCCCAGGGCCGCTCGGGTCTGGGGATTGCCGGAATCATCTGGGTGCGCGCCAGCGATCCCAATCGGGTGAACGCGATCATGCGCACGATCGACGATCTGTCACGCAACAGCGAAGCGGAGACGGCGTGCGAGACGGAGAAGAGTTTCTTCTCGAATTTCTTCGGCTCGCTGCAGGGTTTCGTCACCATCCTTCTCATCGTCACGGCGCTGGTGGCGCTGTGCCTCGTGTTCATCGCCGCCAACACGGCGTCCATGGCCGTGCGCGAGCGTGCCGGTGAAATCGCGGTGCTCAAGGCGATCGGCTTCGGGCGTCGCGTGATATTCGGGACACTGCTGGCGGAAACCGCCACGCTGTCGGCATTCGCCGGCGGCGCCGGCGTCCTGATCGCGGTGGGCTTGACGCGAGCCCTGCGGGTGTTTTCAGGTTGGAGCGAAGCGCTCGGCCCGCTCGGCAACTTCATCGTCACCGTACCGGTGATCGTCCAGGGCATCTGTTTGTCACTGCTCGTCGGGCTGTTGGCCGGCGTGGTGCCGTCGTACGGCGCGGCGCGCAAGTCGGTGGCCGAGACACTGCACGAGATTTTCTGATGCTGCTGCCGCTGTCCTACAGCCTGCGCAACCTGCGGGCGCGTCCCGGGCGCAGCTTGATGACCGCCGGCGTCATCGCGCTCGTCGTCGTCGCCTGCACCCTGTTTCTCGGGTTGATATCGAGCCTGAAGCGGACCTTTGCGACCAGCGGCGACCCGCTGAATCTGGTGGTGATGCGTAAAGGCTCCGACAACGACGGCTCCAGCCAGCTGTCGCTGGAAGCCTTCCACGCCGTCCGCTTTTTCGACGGCATTGCGCGCGATGCGGAGGACCGGCCGCTGGCATCGCCGGAACTGGTGGTGCAACCCTTCTTCCGTACGCGCAGTGGCGGCCGTGAGAACGTCCTGGTGCGTGGGGTCGAGCCGGTTGCGCTCGCGGTGCATGACCGCGTGCGCATCAGCGAGGGCCGCATGTTCACGCCGAGCGCACACGAGGCTGTCGTCGGCCGCGGCGTGCTGGGGCGGTACGCCGGGGCCGAGCTCGGGAATGCGCTCGAGTTCGGGCGGGGCAAATGGAAGGTCGTGGGAATTTTCGACGCCGGCAGTTCGTCGTTCGAGAGCGAAGTGTGGGTGGACGTGCGGGAGTTGGCCAATGACGCGAAGCGCACTTTCCCCTATTCCGGCATCCGCCTGCGCGTGGCGGCACCCGCGGATCTGGAACCGCTGCGGCGGCGTATCAACGACGACCCGCGCTACGCGCTCGAAGCGCAGCGTGAGACCGACTACTACGCCAAGCAGGCGAAATCGGCGGACTCGCTGTACGTGCTGGTGGTCGGGATCGCCGTGCTCGCCGGGATCGGCGCGGGTTTTGGTGCCTCCAACACCATGTACGCCGCCGTGCAAGCGCGGACGGCGGAGATCGGAACCTTGCGGGCGCTGGGCTTTTCACGCCGCGCCATCCTGTCGGCATTCGAGATCGAGTCAGTGGCGCTCTCGGGTGTCGGCTTCCTCGTCGGCGCCGGGTGCGCTATGGGCCTTTCGCTCGTGCTGGAATGGTGGATCGGCAGCGTGGCCTTTGGCGCCAGCACCTTTACCACGAGTGTGGTCACGCTCCACGTCGCCGCATCCGACCTGGTGGGCGCCTTCGTTCTTGCCCTCATCATCGGCGTGTGCGGTGGCCTTGGGCCTGCCTGGCGTGCTGCCCGCTTGCGTCCCATTGAGGCGCTGCGCAAAGCTTAGGGGGCTGGAGTGAAGCATCAAAGTCTGAGAGCGTGTGAAGAAATCGCTGGGCTGGAGCAGTGCTCCAGCCCTCAAGAATCAGGCCGGCGGGCGACACCAATATCCCTTGAGGGCGGGAGCGGTGCTCCCGCCCGACGTGAGCGAGCACGCCAAGCCCAGCATCGATTTAATCACAGACACTGAGAGGGCGAGAGTGACCAGGGACATGACGACCCCGGAGGTTGAACGTCAGGACAGGCTCCGCAACGATCTTGCCTCGTTGAGCATCGACCGCAATGCGCCCGTGAAGCCAGCAGGGAAGGGCAGGGCGCGGACCATTGTCTCACTCGCGATCATTGCGGCAGTCGTCGCGCTTGCCGTCTGGACGATTGCCGGCCGCAAGCTGCCCGTGGTCGTCGCCTACGCGACGCTGTCCACATCGGGCCAGGACGGCCCGCTGCCGGTTCTCTCGGGCTCGGGATATGTGGTCACCGGCGACCGCTACGTCTCCGTTGGCGTGCGCGTTCCCGGGCGTATCGATCGCTACTTCGTCGAAGAGGGCCAGAGCGTGCACAAGGGCGATCCGCTGGTGCAGATCGATGACCGCGACTACCGCGCCGCAGTGGGCCGTGCCGCAGCGGGGTTGGAACTGGCGCGGGCGAATCTGAAGCTGGCCGAGTCCGAGCTCAGGCGCGGCAGCGAATTGCGTGGCCAGCATGTCATCTCCCAGCAAGAACTCGATGTCCTGGAGAACAAGACCGCGGTGGCGCGCGCGTCCGTTGGGCAGCTGACCGCCGAACTCGATCAGGCCCGTGTGAACCTCGATTATACGTTGCTGCGCGCCCCCACCGACGGCGTGGTGCTGGCTAAAACCAAAGAGGTGGGTGAGATCGCGGTTCCGGGCGGCTTCGTGGGCTCGGGTGACCTGGTGCGGCTTGCCAATCTGTCGGACATGCGTGCGCAGGTCGATGTCAACGAGGCCGACCTCAACCGCGTCCGTATGGGTCAGCCCGCTCAGGTCACGCCTGACGCCTACCCCGATGCGCGGTACCCGGCCGAGGTGGTCAAGCTCTATCCGCAGGTGGACCGGCAGAAGGGGACGCTGCGGGTCGAGGTGCACATCCTCAAACCTGACGCGCGCTTGCTGCCGGACATGAGCGCGCGTGTCACCTTCCTTGCCGAGCCGACGGCCATCGGGCAGGCGGAGAAGGCTGCCGCGCAGGGACTACCGGTACTCGTGCCGGTGGCCGCACTGCGCCGCGACACGCAGGGAAATAATTTCGTGTGGGTGGTCAGCGAGGACCACGCCCGTCGGGTCGCCGTCGAAACCGCCGGCGACGTCGGCAATCGCGTGCGCGTCGTCAGTGGACTCAAGGGTGGCGAAGCCGTCGTCGTGGGTGACCCTCCCACACGTGACGGCCAGCGGGTGAAGCTCGCGCCATAGTGTGGCGTCGCTACGCTGTGGTCGTCACTCGGGTTTGAGATCGAAATACCGCATGTAGGCCGCAAAGCGGTCGAGGATATCCTCCCGCGTAATGCCCACGTCCTCCATCGTGTGGCGGTGCTTGCCGTGCTCGCGGTTGCTCTCCTGCCAGTGGCGCATGCGCCGCTCGCCTTCGGCGGAGAGCTGCAGGCCAAAGCGCTCGTAGATGCGTTTTACCGAAGCGATGGGATCAGCGACGAAGTCGCGGAAGTAGAGGTCGAAGAACTGCGCGGGAGCATGTTCGCCGCGCACGGCAATGGCCTTGTCGGCGCCCGCGGCCCACACTTCAAGCTGCTCCCTGGCGATGGCGGTACGGTCGATGTCCTGCTCGTAAATGGCGCGGAAGCCGGCGATGAGACTGATGTACGAGGACAGCACCTGCGTCGGATCGCGGTGGGTCTGCACGATGCAGGCGTCCGGGTACACCGTCAGTAGCGCGCGCAAGTGCTTCATGTGGACGGGATACTTGAGGATCCAACGGCGCTCCGGGCTGGTCGAGCCGATGAGGGAGACCAGCTGTCGATGGCGCGCGTAGGAGGCGACGTGGTGCCCGCTTTCGTACCACTTGGTGTAGGAGGGCACCGTGGCGTTCACCTCGAAGGCGTCGTCGGTAAAGCTCTGCGCCAGCAGGTGGCGGCATTCTTCGGCCAGGTCCGGTGCCATCAGGTGAATGCTCTTCAAGGACGGATCGAAGGCGTACATGCCCTCGATCTCCGCCGCCGATTCTTGGAAGTCCGGCAGACCTGCCCACTGGCTGCGTGGTGGGCGGGGCTGCGGGTGTGCGGCCAGCCAGTACTCGAGCGCTTGGGTGTCCGGATCTTGCCCGAGCAGGTGATGCAGTGCGGTGCTGCCGGTGCGGACGAGACCCAAGACAAAGATCGGCCGCCGGATCTCGGTGGGGAGTCGCGCCGCGTGTTCTTTCAGCAGGAGCTGTGAGCGCAGCCGCGCCTTCAGCGCCTGCACCAGGCCCGCACGCGCGGCTTGACGACCTGCCGGGTGAAACTTGGCCTCGCGGTCGTAGGCGTCCAGCACGACGCGAAGCCCCTCCAGATATGACGGGTCGCCGAAGTCGTCGGAGCCGACGTCCCGGATCGCCTCCTCGTGCAGCGCCGGCTCGGAATCAACAAAACGCGCGTTTGCGTCCACGGCTGGATTCATGGCTTCTCCTCGTATGAGTTCGGCCAGTCGGCCGGTGAACTCAGGTGTGGCCGTATCCCCACGATTGGCCACGCTTAGACCAGAGCTGCCGCCGCGGTCAACACCTCGGCCAGCTACAGCTTTACCGCTAGTGCCGACCGGACGCTGGTGGCCAACTTTACGCCGACCCACACGCCGGCGCCAACAGTGACGCCCACACCGGGCTTCCGCGGCGCTTCCCTCCCTCCTCCTGCTTCGCCACTTGGCCGCGAACCCAAGATGCGCGTCAGGCGAACAAGAAAAAAGCCCCCATTTCTGGGGGCTTTCAAAGGGGGTCTGGCGCTTCGCCGTCGCCGGTGATTCGCGGAACTGCGGCGATGTGGTCATGCCGCTTATTGCGCAGGGGGCGCGCCGGCATCAGGTCGATTTCTATTGGCACCTCGGCGATTTCCGGCGAATGACGGACGTCGATGAAGACATCCAGCACCAATACTACGGAACTCTTACCCTGGATGACTATCGCCGCAACGCCTGGGGCGACTTCATCGCCAACCAGATCGTCCCATTCGGGGCACTCCCTGTCTACCTGGGGATCGGCAACCACGAGCTCTACAAAGACGCAGACCGCGACAAGAGCCGGGCCGATTACGTCGCGCAGTTCGCACACTGGCTCGACGCCCCGGCGCTCCGGGCCTGGCCCGTGGTAGCTAGGCGCATGCCGCGGGGGCCGCGACTCGATGTGGCCGACCCAGCACTGAGGAAGCCGTCGCCGCCCTCAGCTGAGCCGCCTGCGGCAGGTGCGCCCCCGTACCGGCCGCGACGCGATGGTGGCGGACGTCGTGCCGCAGAAACTGCAGTTGTTCTGCCCGATGGCGGTCGCTACATTGTAGGGTGGATACCCACGGTGGTTAGATGTGGACCAAGGCACAATCAACGGCATCGCCACCAGCGTCAGAGACCCATACGTCGCTGCCTCACGCTGACACGATCCGTGTCCGTCAGCTCGCAGCGCCGATCGCCCGTTTCATAGCGGCGCTGCTGCCGGTGGCATTGGGGGCGGTGCTGGGTGCCCTGGTGTTGTACGAGTTGCAGACCTCGGCATTGGAGGCCGAGCTGCTGTCGCGCTGGGCGGCGCGCGCCACCTACACCGTCGGCGA
>DASVHW010000083.1 GCA_036382395.1 Candidatus Binatia bacterium
GTTCTCGCGATGCACGCCGCGGCTGGGTTTGCCACCGAGTGGACGGCCCGCCAGGCGCGCGAGATCATCGGACGATGGCGAATTGCGGTCGCCCATTGCGCCGTCTATTCTCTCAGTGGACGGTACGCGTCCCGCCGCGCCAGTCCGCGCGGCGAGGAGTAGCGGCCATCATTGACAGGAGGAAGGCATGCAAGTCGGCATGATCGGTCTCGGACGCATGGGAGCCAATATGGTGCGGCGCCTCATGCGAGGCGGCCACGAGTGCCTGGTGCACGATGTCTCGGCTGATGCCGTGCGGGCGTTGGCCAACGAGGGCGCGTCGGGTACCACGTCGATCGAGGACTTCATCGCGCGCCTCACCCCACCGCGCGTCGTGTGGTTGATGGTACCGGCGGCGGTCGTCGACTCCATGCTCGACAGCCTGCTGCCCCGTCTTGCGGCCGGCGATACCGTCATCGACGGCGGCAACTCCTACTACCGCGACGACATCGATCGCGCCAAGCGGCTGGCGGCACGGGGCCTGCACTATGTCGACTGCGGCACGAGTGGCGGCGTGTGGGGGCTGGCGCGCGGATACTGCCTCATGATCGGCGGCGAACCAGACATCGTACGCCGTCTCGATCCGCTGTTCGCGACGCTTGCCCCCGGCGCCGGCTCGCTGGAGCGCACCGCCGGCCGTGAGAAGCTCGCCGGCACCGCGGAACAAGGGTACCTCCACTGCGGTCCGAACGGCGCCGGTCACTTCGTCAAAATGGTTCACAACGGCATCGAGTACGGCTTGATGGCCGCGTACGCCGAGGGCCTCAACATCCTGCGACACGCCAACGTTGGGAAGCGCACGCAAGCGGCCGACGCGGAGACCACACCACTGCGCCATCCGGAGTACTACCAGTACGACTTCAACCTGGCCGACATCGCCGAGGTGTGGCGGCGCGGCAGCGTGATTGCCTCGTGGCTGCTCGACCTCACTGCCGCCGCCCTGGCGAGCGATCCGCACCTCGATCGTTTCAGCGGTCGCGTATCGGATTCGGGCGAAGGACGGTGGACGCTCGACGCGGCCATCGACGAGGCCGTGCCCGCGAACGTCCTCGCCGCGGCGCTCTTCGAACGCTTCAGCTCGCGCGGCGAAGCCGAGTTCCAAGACCGACTGCTCTCCGCCATGCGATTCGAGTTTGGCGGGCACGTCGAGAAAGCTGCCGACAAATGAGCCTGCCGCGGTCCGACGCCTTGGCCTTCTTCGGGGCCACCGGCGATCTGGCGTACAAGAAGATCTTCCCGGCCTTCCACGCGATGGCGCGGCGCGGCCACCTCGACTTCCCCGTCATCGGCGTGGCGCGCGCAGGTTGGACGATCGAACGGCTGCGGGCGCACGCCCGCGACAGCGTCGCCGAGCACGGCGGTGGCGTCGACGAAGCGGCCTTCGCGCAGCTCTCGACACAGCTCCGCCTCGTCGGCGGCGATTATGAGGATCCGGCTACCTACACCGCCCTCTGTCAGGCGCTCGCCGGTGCGCAGCGGCCGGCGTACTACCTCGCCATCCCGCCCAGTATGTTCGCCAGCGTGGTCGAAGGACTCGGACGGTCCGGTTGCGCGCATGACGCCCGCGTCATCCTCGAGAAGCCGTTCGGCCGCGACCTGGCGTCGGCGCAAGCGCTGAACAGAACGCTCCACACGATTTTCGACGAGTCCGCGATCTTCCGCATCGATCACTATCTCGGCAAAGAACCGGTGCAGAACCTGTTGATCTTCCGCTTCGCCAATACCTTTCTCGAGCCGATCTGGAACCGGCATTACGTCGAAAGCGTGCAGATCACGATGGCCGAGAGCTTCGGGGTTCAGGGCCGCGGCCGCTTCTATGAGGAAGCGGGCGCGATTCGCGACGTCATCCAGAATCACATGCTCGAAGTGGTGGGCTTCCTCGCCATGGAGCCGCCGATCGGAACCTACCACGAGGCCATTCGCGACGAGCAGGTCAAGGTGTTCCGAGCCATCCGCCCGTTGAGCCCGGAGGATCTCGTGCGCGGGCAGTTTCGCGGCTATCGGCAGGAAGACGGCGTCGCGCCGGACTCGACCGTCGAGACCTTCGCCGCCGTCCGACTCCACATCGACTCGTGGCGTTGGGACGGCGTGCCGTTCTACATCCGCGCCGGCAAGTGCCTCCCGATGACCACCACCGAGGTGCTGGTGACGCTCAAGCGACCGCCACTGCGGAAGATCGGCGTGGAGGAGACCAACTACTTCCGCTTCCGGCTCGGTCCGGACGTGATCATCGCGGTTGGCGCGCGCATCAAAAAACCGGGCGAACAGATGGTCTCGGAGCCGACCGAGCTCAAGGTCGTGCACCAGCCGGACGGCGTCGAGATGGACGCCTACGAGCGTCTGCTGGGCGATGCGATGGCGGGCGACGGCACGCTGTTCGCGCGCCAAGATGGCGTGGAGGCGGCGTGGGCGATCGTCGAGCCGATCCTCGGGAACGCGACGCCGGTGCACGAGTATGCGCCGGACTCGTGGGGGCCGCCCGACGCCGCCCGGCTGACGGAGGAGGTCGGCGGCTGGCACTGCCCGCCGTCCTGAGGATGACGGTGGAGACGACGATGAACATCCTTGTCATCGATGTTGGAGGCACGCACGTCAAGGTGCTGGCCACCGGACAGAAGGCCCACCGCGAGGTTCCGTCTGGCCCGACCATGACGGCGCGAAGCATGGTGAGGGCCGTCAAGCGGCTCACCGCGGATTGGCGGTACGATGCGGTGTCGATCGGCTACCCCGGCCCGGTGCTGCACGGGCGCCCGGTGTCCGAGCCGCACAACCTCGCTGGCGGCTGGGTCGGCTTCGATTTCCGGCGGGCTTTCGGTTGCCCGGTGAAGATCGTGAACGACGCCGCCATGCAGGCGTTGGGGAGCTACCGCGGCGGGCGCATGTTGTTCCTCGGCCTCGGCGCCGGACTTGGGAGCGCGCTCATCGTCGATGGCAGACTCGAACCGATGGAACTCGCGCACCTGCCCTACGAGAAGGGGCGCACGTACGAGGATTACGTCGGCCTGCGCGGACTCAAACGCCTCGGCAAGAAGAAGTGGCGCCGTCACGTCGCGGATGTGGCGAGGCGCCTGAAGGCGGCGCTGGAAGCCGAAGATCTCGTGCTCGGCGGCGGCAACGCCAAGCTGTTGAAGACGCCGCCGGCTGGGGCACGCCTCGGGGACAACGCCAATGCGTTCGTCGGCGGCTTCCGGCTCTGGGACGCCACGCCCCAGCACACCAGGAAGCGAAAGTGACAGCGGACACGAACACTGCCGCGAGTGGGGGCGCCCGCAGGCTCGAAGTGTTCCCCAGTGCGGATGTCCTCGTGCATGCCGCGGCCGATCCGCACGGGAGCCGGCAATGACCGAGACGGCCAACGACCGCAACCGGGTCGTGTTCCTCTTCGATGTCGACAATACCCTGCTGGACAATGATCGGATCATCGTCGACCTCGAGCGCCACCTCGTGCGCGAGGTCGGTGCCGGACGGGCCGAGCAATATTTCGAGATCTTCGAGAAGCTCCGCGCCGAGCTCGGGTACGCAGATTACTTGGGGGCGTTGCAGCGTTACCGCGTCGCGCACCCGCGCGACCCTCACCTGCTGGCGGTGTCTTCGTTTCTGGTGAACTACCCGTTCGCGAATCGGCTCTTCCCCGGTTCGCTCGACGCACTCGAGCACGTCGCCAAGTGGGGACCGACCGTCATCCTCTCCGACGGCGACGTCGTGTTCCAGCCGCGCAAGGTCGAGCGCTCCGGGCTGTTCGACGCGGTTGACGGGCGCGTGCTCATCTACATACACAAGGAGCAACAGCTCGGCGACGTCGAGCGGCGCTTTCCAGCCGAGCATTACGTGCTGGTCGACGACAAGATCCGCATCTTGACGGCAATCAAGAAAGTCTGGGGCGCGCGTCTCACGACGGTCTTCTTGCGGCAGGGTCACTACGCACGCGCCGCCGAAGTGGCGAGCTACCCGGCAGCGGACGTCACGATCGAACGCATCGGCGCGTTGCTCGAATACGATTTACCCGCGCTCCTCGGCGGCGCGCGGGGGGAGGGGACACCATGAAAGCAACACAGCTACTCCACGACGCTGGCCAGAGCCTGTGGCTCGACAACATCACGCGCGCGCTGCTGACCAGTGGCACCCTGGCGCGCTACATCAAGGAACTCTCGGTCACGGGGCTGACCTCCAACCCGACCATTTTCGACCACGCGATCGGGAGCAGTCAGGAGTACGACGCCGCCATTTGCGAGAAGACGGCGGCCGGCGAGGCCGGCGAAGCGCTCTTCTTCGATCTCGCACTCGAAGACCTGACCCGCGCCGCCGACCTCTTCCGTCCGCTTCACGACGCGACCAACCGTGTCGACGGCTGGGTGTCGCTCGAGGTGTCACCCGCGCTCGCCTACGACAGCGAGAGCACGCTGGTAGCAGCTAAGGACCTCTACGCGCGGGCCGGCCGCCCGAACCTCTTCATCAAGATTCCCGGCACGCCGGAGGGCATTCCGGCAATCGAAGAAGCGATCTTCGCGGGGGTGCCCATCAACATCACACTGCTGTTTTCGCGTGAGCAATACCTCGCCGCCGCCGAGGCCTACATCCGGGGCATCGAACGTCGCGTAACCGCCGGGCTCAACGCCCACGTGCCCTCGGTGGCATCGCTGTTCGTCAGTCGCTGGGATACTGCGGTGGCGGACAAGGTGCCGTCCGAGCTGCGCGGTCAGCTCGGCATCGCCATCGCCAAGCGCACGTACAAAACGTACCGCGCCCTGCTCGCCTCCGATCGCTGGCTTCGGGTGCTGAACCGGGGGGCGCGCTCGCAGCGGCTACTCTGGGCCAGCACCGGCACCAAGGATCCGCAGGCGTCGGATGTGCTCTATGTGCAGTCGCTCGCCGCCCCGCATTCGATCAACACGATGCCGGAGAAGACGCTGCTGGCGGTCGCCGACCACGGCGACATCAGCGGCATGCTGCGGCACGACGGCGGCGACGCGGAGGCCGTGCTCGACAGGTTCGCACGCAGAGGCATCGATCTGGACGCGCTCGCGATCCAGCTGCAGCGCGAGGGCACGGCTGCGTTCGTCAAGTCTTGGGATGGATTGCTCGCCTGCATCACGGAGAAGAGCGTCAAACTCAGCCAGACCGGCTGATCTGAAGAAGCGAGGCCATCGCGACGGCACTCGGCTTGGAACTGGTGGTCGAGCCGCGCGCGCCGAGCCGCACGGTCTCGGGCTCGGGGAAAAACACGTTGAGCAGACAGCTGATCGCTTGAGGTGGATCTCGTCTGCCAGATGTTTGGGAATGTACGGTCAGGAGCACCCCGGCCGGCAACCTGCCTCGTTGAGCTATGCCCAGCCCGTTGAAAAGGCCGGAGGAACCCTTCGCCAAGCTGCCCATGAACCGCGCCCCAATCCGTCATGCCCGCAGTCTCTTGGCGGACTTCCCATCGCATGCGGAATGGATTCCCGCCTGAAGATTGCGGGAATGACGACAAACAGTGGGACGTTCATGGACACGTCAAGCCGGCGCCCCGCCGGTCGGGTCTCTCAGGGTGAGCGGAAGAAGTCGTTTGGAATCGGGGCGGGTATCCGCTCATGCTGAGCTCGTCGAAGCAGTGGGCGGGGTTCTTCAAC
>DASVHW010000084.1 GCA_036382395.1 Candidatus Binatia bacterium
CCGATGTCGACGACGAGAATCCGGTTGACGCCGGCGAGCTGGTCCAGCGTCTTCTCGTGGTGATGGACCCAGGCGTAGAAGGCTGCTTGCGGCTCTTCCAACAAGATGACACGCGGCAAGCCGGCACGGTGTGCAGCCTCGACTGTCAGCTCCCGGGCAACTTCATCAAAAGACGCCGGGACGGTAAGGATAACATCCTGTGCTTCCAAGGGCGCGTGGGGAAAGTGCTGCTTCCAGGCCTCCCGGAAATGGAGGAGATATCGCGCCGAAGCCTCGACGGGTGAAAGCTTGCTCACGTCGGCGGGTGCAGCCCACGGCAGGATAGCCGCTTCGCGGTCGACTCCGCCATGACACAGCCACGACTTCGCCGAAGAAATCAGTCGGCCGGGCACACGCGCGCCTTGGGCGCGGGCGAACTCTCCGACCGCATAGGTGCGGATGTGATCCCAGGGCAGGGCGAGACTTCCGGGTGCCACGTCATGCTCGCCGCCGATGTACAGGAAGGAGGGCAGCGTCGAACGCTCCGCCACCGTGGCCTCGGCAACGAGTTGCGGGATCAACAGCTGGTGCACGCCGTGCGACGCATCGGACATGTCGACGTACGCCGCCGCCGAGTTCGTGGTGCCGAGGTCGATGCCGATGATGTAGCGTTTCATAGAGGGGCTTGGGGGCTTGAGGGTTGGGGCTGGGAAAGCATCTTCTTCTCCTCCTCACCGGCCTCCGATCTCTGACCCTTGGCCCCTGAGACTGAATTCCAGCTTCCAGCGGTGCGTGCCATCCCGGCTCACGCACCACAGCTCCAGCACGCCGACCTCGGTGACGCGTGCCTCGAGCCGAACCGGTACGGTGGTGCCTTCCTGGCCTTCCCATTCGAGCGTCGTTTCGATCGGAACCAGCTCGGTGATGTCGTCATCCCAGATTTCAACCAGGGTGCCGACCTGATCATCCCGACGGGTCGCGGAGCTGAGAAAGCGAAATTCCGCCGGTTCGCCGATGACCAGGCCAAACTCCTGCGCCGGCAGCTGCACTTCGCTGTCCTCTTCGAGTCCACGGGGTACGACGCAGAGGGCCTTGATGGGGGGGCGCACGCCCGGCACGGCCGGCATCGCGGTTTCGATACCGATGTAATAGGCCCGCGCGGTGCCGCCGCGGATTCTCACACCGCGGCCCCGGCGTGCCAGTCCGTAATAGGCGGCGCCGCGCGCCACTGCATGCTCCGGATCGCCGCCGGCGAGCACGCGGATGGATTGGCCGGGGTCGAACCAGCTTTCGAGCACCTCGAGCAGCCGCTGGCGCAGGGCGGATGCGTGCATGACGCCGCCATTGAACAATACCGCTGTCGGATGCGCCGCGGTGGCGCTCTCGGCGCCGGCCGCTGCTTCGCGATGCCGACTGAGAAAGGAGGCGAGATGCCGCGTGACCGCCGGATCTGTGGCGTAGGGTAAGCCGATCTCCTGCAGGGCCGAGCGGCGCTGCGACTGCGGTCGGTCGGTCAACGTCGCACGCGGGAAGAATCCGTCGATGAGGATGCGGTCGATTTCCTGGCGCTCGATGTCCGTGCGCACGGTTCCGCCGACGACTTTGCGGCCCCGGCCGAGGATCGCAACCGCATGCTTGGTCGCCGTAGCACCAGTAAGCAGTCGCTCTTTGGCTTCGCGGCAGCTCAAAGTGAGGCCGCGGAACTGCCATTGATCGAGCTGGGTCTTGGCTTCCGCCAGACGGTTGCGGACGCCGTAGGCAAGGGCGAGGTCCATGTTGTCGCCGCCGAGCAGGATGTGATCGCCGACCGCGACGCGGTCGAGGGCCAGGCTGCCGTGCTCTTGTCGCACCGCAATCAGGGTGAAATCGGTGGTGCCGCCGCCGACGTCGCAGACCAGGACCACATCGCCGACATGCACCGCCTCGCGCCAACGGTCGCCGTTGGCATCGATCCAGGCATAAAAGGCCGCCTGCGGTTCTTCCAGCAGGGTGATGTGTGGAAGCCCTGCCTCGTGCGCGGCGCGCACGGTGAGCTCCCGCGCCACGGCATCGAACGACGCCGGTACGGTGAGCAAAACGTCCTGTCGCTCGAGCGGGCTATCGTGGAATGCCGCATTCCAGGCATGACGGATATGCGACAGGTACGCCGTCGACACGGCGACGGGCGACAGCTTGGCGACGTCGTCGGGGCTGCCCCATGGCAAGATCGGCGTGGTGCGATCGACCCCAGCATAGGACAGCCAGGACTTCGCCGACGCGACCAAGCGCGCCGGGACTTCGGCGCCGCGCTTATGGGCAAAATGCCCGACGACGTGGTCGGGCTTGTCGTTCCAGGGCAGGCGTAGGGCATCCGCCGGAAACTCCCCCGCTGCGGGTACGTAGAGAAACGACGGGAGCAACGGACGCGCTTCGACGCTACCGACAGCGACGACCTGCGGGATGGCGAACACCTGCAGCGGACCGGGATCGTCACCGCTCACGTCACTGAAGGCGACGACACTGTTGGTGGTACCGAGGTCGATGCCGACGACGAAGCGTGCAGCGGGTTGACCGCCGATCGCTGGGCGCTGACCGCCAGCTTTCACGGAATCTCCACCTCCGCCGCTGCGACGATTGCCGGATCAACGGCTGGGGCTGCTTCCGGCAGTGAGATCTTGGCGACGCGCCAGCCACCGTGTTGCAGAATACCACGGAACGGCGGGTCTCCGGTCACGTTCCCGGTAAGCCGCACGGCGGCCGGATCGAAGCCTTTGTCGACCACGATTTCACTGCCGTCATCCGCCGCGAAGACGCGTTCCAGCTGCACGTGCTCGTTCAGCACCTTGCGGCATCCGGCGTGGATTGTGCGCACGGCGGCGCCGACTTGTTCATCGCTGTAGCCGTCGATGTCCTCCGTGATGAAATCGACGAGGCGGGCTTCCTGTTGCAGCAAACCGAGAAGACGGAGGGCGGGAGCGGGGGAGGGCGGTAGGAGCGGAGCGGGTGTGGCCGCGTCGCCCGGCCTGCCGACGCCGGCCGTACGCCGGGTCGCCAACAGCGCCAGCAGCAGAGCCGCCAACAGCGGCGCGGCGATGAAGTAGATCAAGCCGGGGAGATACACTTTCGACAGCGCACCGAGGCCAGGCGCTTCACCTGCTCCCGTTGCACTGACGCTCAGAATCAGGACAGCGACGTTTGCGGCTGCCAGGATGATGGCGACCACCACGATGGTCACCACCAGTGTGGCGCTCCCGTTCGGGCGCTCTTGCATGTCGGCCTCCCCCATAGTCGTGCGTGCTCTTCGGTTGTTCGATATAGCCAACCGGACCATCCGGCTCCAGTGCTGGTGGCAAAACCAGAGCCGCTTGGCGTCACGCGTGGATTTCGGCTATCGTCCGCCCGGTACTTAGACGAGGAATGCGGCGGGCTCAACCGCTAACTGAAGACTCTTCTCAAGGAGATTCCCTGTGAAGCTCGACACCGGATTTCTACCGGCATCACTACGCGACGTTCCGGCTGGGGTGAAGGCGTTGGAGGAGATGGGATTCGACACTCTGTGGACGGCGGAGACGTCGCATGATCCATTCCTGTCACTGGCACTGGCGGCGGAGCACACCACGCGTATCAAACTTGGCACCGCGATTGCCGTCGCCTTTCCACGCAGCCCGATGGTACTGGCGCAAATCGGTTGGGATCTACAGGAGCAGTCGCGTGGCCGGTTCATCCTCGGCTTGGGCACGCAAGTTAAAGGGCACAACGAGCGCCGTTTCGGCGTGAAGTGGGAACAGCCCGGGCCGAAGCTGCGCGAGATGATCGAAATGATCCACGCCATCTGGGACTGCTGGCAGAACGGCACGCGGCCGAGCTTCCAGGGCAAGTTCTACAACTTCACCCTGATGACGCCGTTCTTCAACCCGGGGCCGATCCAGTACCCGCGGCCGCCGATCTACATTGCGGGGGTGAACGAGTACATGTGCCGGCTCGCCGGGGAGTTGTGCGACGGCTTCCACGCGCACCCGCTGCACTCCCTCAAGTACTTCGATGAGGTGGTGCTGCCCAACCTTCGGAAGGGGCTGGAGAAGGGCGGCCGCAAGCGCGGCGACATTGCCATTTCCACCACCGCGTTTGTGATCACCGGTGCCAACGCGGCCGAAATCGAAGCAGCCAAGGAACCGGTGCGGCAGCAGATCTCGTTTTACGCCTCGACCCCGGCGTACAGCGGTGTGTTGGAAATGCACGGCTGGGGCGAGACCGCCCATCGACTGACCGATTTGTCGAAACGCGGCGACTGGGGCGCCATGGCGAGCGAGATCACCGACGAGATGCTGGACGTGTATGCCGTAACCGCTACGTACGACGAGATCGCGGAGAAGGTGAAGAAGAAGTACGAGGGGTACTTGGACCGGGTGGCCTTCTATTTCGCGTTCCCCTCCGGCGACACGCAGCGCTGGCGCAAGATGGTGCAGGCGTTCAACGGGTGAGTCGGAGAAATGCCTGGGTGCTCCCCGTCCGCGACTGCCTCACCGCGCCGGTTCTTCAGACGTGAACCCCGTCTTGGCGTGGGCACCGTCACAGAACGGCTTGTTGGCGGAGTGACCGCAGCGACAGAGGTAGACCGGGTCCTTCACCAGAGTGAACGCCCCGTCGTTTCCGTCAACCAGCTGAATCGGCCCCTTCACCTGGAGTGGACCGTTCTTGAATGTTTTGATTTGCACATCTGCCATAACCCACCTTCCGGCTCAGAGGGTTTGAACGCTGAGCATACCTGTCTACCGGCCGGCAACGGCTAGGGCAAGTTCTCCTCCGTGTGATTCAAGTCGGAACGCCCCG
>DASVHW010000085.1 GCA_036382395.1 Candidatus Binatia bacterium
GCCGATGCCGCCCGTCAGCGGGCTCTTGCACACCACGACAAAGCGGTTGGACTGCGGCGCCACCGAGCCGTTGAGGGGACCGGTGGCAAAGATGAGCGGGTTTGCCGGACCGAGCGGATCGATGCCGGGCTCGGTCATGTCGTACAGCAGACGGGTGCCGTACCCCTTGCCGCCGATGTAGAGCCGGGCAATGTTCTCGTCGAGTGATTTGAAGGCGAATGCCCGGTTGGCCAGGTCAACTTCCAGGACGCGGCCCGCGTATCCTTTGATCATTGCAACACCCCCGATATCCACCTTGTACCCAGGCGCCGCCGCCGTATCAACTCATATCCGCCGTGGAAGGACGGACAAGTGGAGGATTCCCATGTCTGGTGCTACGCTGCGGCGCGCGTTCGTTCTTGTTGAACGCCAAGACGGTGCACGGAGAGCGCGATGAATGGGTTCATGTCGGGTGTGCTGGAAGTCAAGTCGGGGCTGGTGCGGTCCGGGCTCGCGGGTGTTGTCCTCTTGGTGGTGGCGGCCTGCATGCCGGCCCGCGGCGTAGCGTTCGATCTCGACGACGTGGCCGCCCAAGCGGAGCAACTGGCTCGCGAGCCCTTCCAAGATCCGAAAGGGCAGGTGCCCGAGTGGCTCCTGAAGATCGACTACGATCAGTGGCGCGACATCCGCTTCCGCCCGCAGCGCGCCTTGTGGCGGGATGAGCACTTGCCGTTTCAGGTGCAGTTCTTTCACCCCGGCCTGTACTATGACCGCACCGTGGCCGTCAACGTCATCGACGCACAGGGCGTTCGACCCGTGGAGTTCTCGACCGATCAATTCGACTACGGCAAGAACAACTTCGCCAAGAAGGTGCCTCGGAAGCTGGGATATGCCGGCTTCCGCATCCATTACCCGCTCAACCGGCCCGACTACCCCGACGAACTCATCGCCTTCGTCGGGGCCAGTTACTTCCGCGCCCTGGCGCGGCAGCAGGTGTACGGGCTGTCCGCTCGCGGCATTGCCATCGATACGATTGCCTCGACGACCGAAGAGTTCCCTTACTTCCGCGAGTTCTGGCTCGTGCGTCCGGCGGCGGATGACGGTGAATGCGGTGCATCCTGGGATGGTCGCCACGAATTTTGCGGCGAACAACGGGGCGCTGGGCAAGGTCGCGCGTGTCTTTATGAATTTCGGATCGATCAGCATTGCCGATGGCGCAGAGACGATGGTTTATCTCGCGTCGTCGCCCGAAGTGGAAGGTATAACGGGCAAATACTGGGTCAAGAAAAAGGAACGCCAATCATCGCCCGTGTCGTATGATGAAGCGGCGCAGAAACAATTGTGGCAGGTGAGTGAGGAGATGGTTGGAGTGACCTTCCGGGTTTAAGGAAACTGGCAGGTCTGATCGATGAGGCTGCAATGGCGCACACAACTCTGAAACCTGGTTATCATGATTTAGTCGAACGTCTCAATCGTTTTCCGCAAGGCGCGCCGCCGTCCGATTTGCTCTATCGCATTTTGGAAATGCTGTTCAGCGAGCGCGAAGCGGAACTCGTCGCGCAGGTTCCTGTCAAGCCATTCACCGCACAGCAAGCGGCGAAGATTTGGAAGATCGACGTGACCGAAGCGCGCAACGTGCTCGAAGGTCTTGCCAGCCGCGCAGTTCTGCTTGATACGGAAACACCCAGCGGTGAAATGATGTACGTCCTGCCGCCGCCAATGGCTGGGTTTTTCGAGTTCTCGATGATGCGCTTGCGCGGTGACATCGATCAAAAAATGCTCGGCGAATTGTTTTACCAGTACATCACTGTCGAAGACGATTTCATTCGCGCGCTTTTTGCGAACGGCGAGACGCAGCTGGGTCGTGTGTTCGTCAACGAGCCGATGCTTTCCGCCGACAACGCGCTTCACGTTCTCGATTACGAGCGCGCGAGTCATGTCATCGACAGCGCGACGGCGATGGGCATCGGCGTCTGCTACTGTCGCCACAAGATGCAACACGTCGGACGCGATTGCAACGCGCCGAAAGATATTTGCATGACGTTCAACGGGAGCGCGCAGTCGCTCATTCGTCACGGCTATGCGCGTTCCGTGAGCAAATCGGAAGGGATGGATTTGCTCGCGCAGGCGTACGCGAATAATCTCGTGCAATTTGGCGAGAACGTGCGCGAGGGCGTCAACTTTATTTGCAATTGTTGTGGTTGTTGTTGCGAAGCGATGATTGCTGCGCGCAAATTCGGCATGATGAACCCAGTGCACACGACGAATTTCATTCCGTCGATTGAATTGGAGAAATGCAACGGTTGCGGCAAGTGCGCGAACATCTGCCCGGTGGAGGCGATGACCGTTGTCTCAGCGCACGATCCGCATCACGCCTACAAGCGCAAAGCCAAGCTCGATGTCGATATTTGTCTGGGTTGCGGCGTCTGTGCGCGCGTGTGTCCAACGCACGGCATCCAGCTTGAATCGCGCGCACAGCGCGTCATCACGCCCGTTAATTCGACGGCGCGCATTGTGATGATGGCAATCGAGCGCGGCAATTTACAAGATTTGATTTTCGATAATCGCGCGCTGTTCAGTCATCGCGCGATGGCGGCGATTCTGAGTGTGATTCTCAAAGCGCCGCCGGTCAAGCGCGCGTTGGCAAGCCAGCAAATGAAATCGCGTTACCTCGAAGCGATCCTAGATAGAGTGTCGGTCTAAATGTTACTCGTTCCGTATACGGGTGTCCGTCTGAACGCTTCGGCGAGGCAGGGGGGATGACGGCAACGTCCGATATTCGGCTCTTATGTCAAATACCCCGTTTGTAGGGACTATCCGCCGTTTGTAGGGACTATCCGCCCTGCGCGTCGGTGAGGCCAAGAGAATCGTCTTGGTCGCAAGCCCGTCGATTGTCGACAACCGTGTGCTCGCGTGCGCGGTGGCCGGTAAGGCTCGCTGGATCATTTCCGGCGATGCGCGTCTATTGGCGCTTATGGGTTTCTGACCCTGGGCCATATGCCATACGCGATAAGCGACGGGGCGCAGCCCGCTAGAGATACGTAAGTGCCTCGATCGCTTCTTTGCGGACGAGGTAGGCGCGATCCCACTCGAAGCGCTCATCCTTGCCCACAATATGCTCAAAAGTCTCGCGCAGGGTGGTCCGTTCCGGCGCCGTGAGATGTCCGAATTTGGCCAGCTTTCCCAGACTGCGGATGGCCTTGGCGCGGATGCTGGGGTTCTGATCGGCGAGATTCTTCTGCAAGGTTTGTACAAAGCGACGGCGCGTGTCCTCGGGTAGCGCGGCCGGCGGGATGGACTCGGCGAACTTGCCGATCGCGCGCGTAGCGGTGTCGCGCAGCTCGCGGTCCTGCGCTTCCGCAGCCTGGAGGGCGTAGGCAGCGGCCTGCACGATCTTTGGTGATTTGATTTTTCCCAACGCGTACAGGACGAACTGGCGGCGGCCTGGATCGGACGAGGATTGGTACTCGGCGACGAGGGGCGGAATGGCATCGGCGCCCAGGCGGCCCAGGGCGTTGGCAATGGCTATCTGCGCTTTGAGATCACCGGCGTCCAGTTGCGTGAGTAAAGCCGGGATGACCCACTTCCCGAAACCGACCACGAGCGCAATGGCTTCATTCAGCAAGGGCGCCAGGTCGGGTCGGTCCAGCGGATCAATGTAGAAGAGGGTCGAGACCATTTCGAACAGCCTGCCGGCTTCATCGGTTCCGACCTTGGAGATCTCCTTCTTGATGAGATCCAGAGCCCGGTGAAGGTCTTCTGGTTGTTGACTCGCCAGAAGTGTCTCGATGCTACGGCGCAGGTGCTCTTCCATGGCGGCGCACTCCTTTACTTTTTCCCTTCCCCCGTAGGTGCTGCCTCTAACGCCATGCTTGTACCTAAGTTCCGCGGTGACAATCAACTGCATAAGTCCAACCGACCGTGAGGGTGACCTGCCCGGGCGCTCGCTGTTGACGTAACGGCAGGGACGCCGTAACTTTGGATTTTTTCGCAGAGGAGAGGCGAATGCATAAATCCAGGTCGAGCGTCTTCGCGGTGGCCCTGCTGCTGGCGGCGTGCAGCCAACCGCCCGCATCAACCGATACGGCTACCGCGCCGGGTGGGACTGGATCGCAGGTGGAACAGGCGGCGGCGAAGTCGGCGGAGGGCAAGAGGGCGCCTGGTGCCGACGCTGTGGTCGCCACCGTGGGGTCGCGTGCCATCACGCAAGGTGAGCTCGAGCATCAAGTGAGCGGCAAACTGATCGAAATCGAGAGTCAGCGCTACGAAGCCCTGCGCCAAGGGCTCGACCAGATGATCGCCGAAGAATTGTACACGCGGGAGGCACAGGCGCGTGGCACTACGGTCGAGGTGCTGGCTAAGCAGGAGGTGGAGGACAAGGTGAGTGCCCCCACCGCGGAGCAGATTCAGCAGGTGTATGACGGGGCCAAGGAAGAGATCGGCGACCAGCCGCTCGACAGCGTCAGGCCGCGGATCGTGGCATTTTTGCGAGAGCAGCAGCAGGCGGAACGCAACCAGGCCTTCGTCGCTGAACTGAAGCAGAGGTACAAGCCGACCGTGTCGCTACGCCCACCGACGGTGAACGTCGGCGACGGAGGACGGCCGGTGCGCGGCAATGCGAAGGCGCCCGTGACCATCATCGAGTTTGCTGACTATGAGTGCGCGTTTTGCAGGCGCTCGGCGGCTACCATCGACCAGGTGCTGAAGACCTACGGCGACAAGATACGCTTCGTGTGGCGCGACTATCCACTGCCGTTCCACGAACACGCCCGACCTGCGGCCGAAGCCGCGCGCTGCGCCGAGGCGCAAGGGAAATTCTGGGAGTACCACGACAAGCTCTTTGCGGGTGAGGACTTGGCAGTTGACCGCCTGAAGGAGCTGGCCACGGCGGTGGGGTTGGATCGGGCGAAGTTTGACACGTGTCTCACCCAGACGCCGTCCACCGCCTCGATTGACAAGGACATTGCCGATGGCAGCAGTGCCGGCGTGCGCGGCACTCCCGCATTTTTCATCAATGGTCGCTTTATTTCAGGGGCGCAGCCGTTCGAGACGTTCAAGGAGGCGATCGACGATGAACTGAGCCGTGTCGCCGGGGCAAACGGGTGAGACCGGGCGCACCGCCGCGTTGCGTCCAGTTTACCGACAAGGGAAAAGAGCCTGGGATCGGGCACGCTGGCCTAGCGAGAGCCCTGGTCCTTGCCGGTCCGGGCGGTTCTCGAGGACGCGTGTTTCCGCGCTGGTCGTTGACCCGCCGGTGCGGCCGGGGAGTGGAAGGTGTACATTTGGCCGCTGCGCTCGGGGAGCACTACGTACCCGAAGAACAACCCCGTGGCGAACGTGAAGGGCACTCGCATGAGCGTCGGTGATGCCCAGCCTGCTTGATCAGTGCCCAGGAGAAAGCTGGCGAAACCGATGGCTGCGGCGCAGATCCCGAGCGTCACCAGGCTCTCCAATTTGGCGGCCATGATGAGGACGAAGAAAAAGAACAAG
>DASVHW010000086.1 GCA_036382395.1 Candidatus Binatia bacterium
CGGTGTTTCCGCAATGACTCCCACGTCGCAATTATTCATACCGGCGTGCGCGATTGCTTTGTTCACCGTTTGCATGGGGACCGGTGTGACGCTTTTACGCGCCCGGAAGGCGAGGGTGGCGATTGCGGTGGCGATTATCGCCACAGACCGAGCAGTGAGGGGCTCATGATTCGCATCTGGCTTGCCATTGCGCTCCTTTGGACGATGTCGGGCGCGGAGACTCAATGTCGTCCGGAAGGTCGTGCCACATTCACCGCAGGGCTGGAGGCGCTAGCGCGCGACGATCTTCCGGCAGCCAGCGCCTCGTTCACAGCACTGATCGAGTCGGAGCCGGATTGCCCCGAGGCACGTAACAACCTGGCCGTGGTCGAGGTCGAACAGGGGCGGCTTGCCGAAGCCACGGAGCAGCTGCGACGGGCCGTGCAACTGCGGCCCGAGTATGAACGAGCCAAGATGAATTTGCGGCGCGTCGAAGCTCTCTTGGCCGAACGAGTGGAGAAGGCCCCGGCGCAAGTGCAACCGACGTCGACGCCTGAGCGCGCAGGGAAGACCTCGACGCCTCCGGTGCAACCGACATCAACGGCTCCCGTACAACCGACGTCGACGGCGGCAGGAGCTGCTGCTGAGAACATTGCAACTCCGGTGAATGGGAAGGGGAGCGCTACGAAGCCTGTAATTGCCGCCACTCCCCAACTGGCAGTGGAGGCAGAACAAAAGTCGGTGTCTCTGGGCATTGTGGCGCTGGAGCCGCAGGGGGCGACGGCGTGCGCCATCGATACCGTGGAACGGCGCGTGTGCGTCTACACCCGGACCGCGGAGGCGATCGTTGCCGGCGGATGCTACCCCATCACGGCGTCACACGTGAAGGCGTGGCCGCGGTGGCTGATGGTCGCGGCGAATGAACGAGAGAGAATTCGCTTGGTGGATGAAACCGGGCAGCGGCGGCTCAAGATAGCTCCGGGGCATGCCGCCGCCCCAGGCGACGTGATCTGGTTGAGCCAAGAGGATTTCGCCTCGCTCAGGGCGAAGGTTGCACCATGGCGGACCAGCTGGATCGTGGTGGGTACCTCCAAGAGGGATGCGGCGGCAGACGAGGGTACGGCCGCGGCGATCAAGCAGACGCTTCAGGGCTGGCGTTCGGCGTGGGAGCAGAAGGCGTTTGACGACTATGTCGGCTACTACAGCGATGCGTTCGTTGGGCCCGATCGAGCCCATTGGCGCGAGCGTAAGCGTACTCTGTTGGAACAGAGTGGCAACATCTCCGTGCAGATCGAGGGGCCAAGCATCTTCATTATCGACGGCACGATGGCCATCACCACGTTCGAGCAACGGTACCGCTCGGGGACAACGGTGTCGCACGACGTCAAGGCCATCCGCTGGCAACGGGAAGGCGCGGGCTGGAAGATCACCGCGGAAACGGTCTTGACCGAGATCCCGCCCGGGCCGTAGCGGCCTGGCGGATGAAGAGTGCCGCCCCCCAGAAATTGTTGTCGCGATCACGCAACGCAACTGCCTTGATGTGAAAAGGGGCAGGGGACAGACCGGCGGGAGCTGATGCATACCGCTCGATGACTCCCTGGCGCGCCAACGACCCCAACAGCATGGAAGCTTCGGCGGTACCGCCGCCCAGAAAATCGCTGAGTGCGATTTCTCCGGACGTCCGCGTCAGGAGTTCCCGCGCCGCCGGATTGGCGGCGGTGCAACGGCCCTCCGAATCAAGACACAAGATGGCTTCCCCCGTCTGTGCTGGCGCCGGTGGTGGCGGGGGTGTCTGAGCCGGCATGGGTGGCGGGTTTTTCCGGACGTCGCCGCGGGCGTACTGCACGAAGGCACGGCGTCGCCGCGGGTCTAGGGTCAGGAGACGTCGGTAGCGCTGAAGTACCAGAAATTCAGTACCGGCGAGCAGCGCCGCACCCGCCATCAACCAAGTCCAAAGTGCGATCATGGCTCTTTCCTCTCCGTGGGCAGCTCACACCGGGCGGACAACAACGGTTTCTTCGGGGCCGTTGGTTGCACCCAAGACATGCCACGACCATGGCCGCAATGCCAACGCGGCGAGAACCAACGGCCAGGAAGCGGTAGCCGGATCGGCCAGGGGTCGTGGTGTGTATGTGAGGACCACGCCGCGCGCCGTGGCGTGCACCTTGGCGATCGGGGAGTCGGACCGGCGTCGGAGGTGGAAGCGCAGGAAGGCGGCAATCTCTGGAGCGAGCGTTACGGGGCCGGCCGCGCTGAGAGCGGTTCGGTCGATGGTGCATGCGCACAGCGGACCCCGCTCTGCCGCGAGACAGTCAGACTGTTCGAGTGCCTGACAGAGCGCGGCGGCGAACTGCGGAGCGGTTTCCACCGCCTCCGGACGCCTTTGGAAGCGGTCCAAATGATCGATGGCTTCGCCGATCACATAGCTCTGCTCGTGCAGGATTGCGACAAATGCCGCCAGCGTGTCGGCAGCAGTACCGCGGGCATCGAGGGCTGAAAGAGAACGCAGCGCGGCAAACGAATAGGTGAGTTCGGTCTGCAGCGTTTGGGCCACCAAGCCCGCGGAGGCGCGCAGGGAGGTGTGCCGCTCGTCCGGTAAGCGTTGCAGCACCGCCGTCCGAATCGCCCTAGGATCGAGCGGAACGCTTGCGACCCCTGGCTCTGTCGCGGTGCGCGGAGCGGCCCCTGCCACGGCGATGATCGGCAGCGACGGCCAGCGTCGCGTCAGGTCGTGCAGCACATTGGTGGGGCGGTGCATCGCAACGACGGCGAGATCCGCACATATCGTGTCGTTGACCACAACGTCGTCCGGAGCGAGGAAGCGGAGCTCACACTCGTGTTCCAGAAGCACGCTCAATGTTTCGCGCAGCGCGGGCGAATCGCAAAAGGCGACAACGTGGTGGGCGGCGTCCATGTGGGCGAGGCCACCTTCTACGCGTGCTGAGCGCCGCGAGCAAGCCCGACGGGGGTACAAATGCCGGTGGGCGAGCACGCACGCCAAGAGATTCTGGGAAACGAGATGGCTGGGCGACCGCCGGTCCCGTCCGACTAGTAGGTAGGCAATTGCTTGGCGCTTTGATGACACTGGTCATATTAGTTTGGTGTGGAGCAGGTATGAATCAGCCGCCGCCGAGTGGCCGATGCTGGGTTAGGGCGCGAGGTACGAGGGCGGAAAGAAGGAGGTTAACGTGGGGCACAAGACAAAGCAGATCCAAGGGAAATGGGCCGATGCCTATCGTCAGAAATGGACTTGGGACAAGGTCACTTGGGGAAGCCATGCGGTCGATTGTTACCCAGGCGGATGCCCGTGGCGCGTGTACAGCAAGGACGGGAAGATCCTCCGCGAGGAGCAAGCCGCGATGCTCACGCCGATCGAGGCCGGCATCCCCGACATGAACCCTATGGGATGCCAGAAGGGCGCGAGTTGGAGCCATTGCCACTACTCGCCCGATCGCGTCACGCAGCCGCTCAAGCGTGTCGGGGAACGCGGCGAGGGCAAGTTCAAGCCTGTCTCCTGGGACGAAGCGCTCACCGACGTTGCCGATGCGGTCCTCGATGCAATCCAGGATCAGGGGGCGGAGTCGGTGCTCACTTTGCTCACGCCGGAGCCGGGCGCCGCGCCGGCGCGTTTGTTCAGCCAGCTCCTCGGTACACCGATGACTGACGGGAATGCCGAGTTCCAGGATTTCAGCCCCGGCTACCACATCACGTGGGGGCTGTTTAACCCGACCTCTTCGATGGACGACTGGTTCCTCGCGGAACTCACGCTCATCTGGCACTCCAATCCCGTCTACACCAACATCCACTGGTACCACTACGTCGCGGAGTCGCGGTACAACGGCGGCGAGATCGTCACCATCGCGCCGGACTACAGCCCCTCCGCCATCCACGCCGACTACCACATGCCGGTGCGTATCGGGACCGATGCCGCATTGGCGTTGGGCATGTGCAAGGTGATCGTCGACGCCGGCCTCTACAACAAGCAGTTTGTGCAGGAGCAGACCGATATGCCGCTGCTGGTCCGCAAGGACACCGGCCGCTTCCTGCGCGGCAACGAAATCAACGACATGGACCGGGAAGACCAATTTTTCTGGTGGGACACGTTGACCAACACCCTCACGCCCGCTCCGCGAGGCACGCTGGCAACGACCGGAGTCGATCCCGCCCTCGAGGGCAGTTTCACGGTCACACTGGCGAATGGAAACGAGGTCGCCGTCGAGCCGGTGTTCGAGCTGCTGAAGCGGCACCTCGAGAACTACACGCCCGAAAAAGCCGGCGCCATCTGCCAGCTGCACCCGGACAACATCCGTAAGCTGGCGCGCAAGGTGGCTACCCGCAAGACCAAGATCTTCATCGGCTGGAACTCGGGGAAGTATTACCACGGCGACCTGATGGAACGCGCCATGGCCTTGCTCCTTGGCCTCACCGGCAACTGGGGAAAGAAAGGAACCGGGACGCGTTCGTGGGCCATCATGGCCATGGATGGCTTCGCGTTGATGCATCGCAAGGAGGGCGCCGGGCAGGCTGCGGCGCAGAAACTGATCGCCAACATGATCGCCATGCGGCGCATGCTGGCGATGGACGACCCGACGCTGACGCCGGAAATGATGCAAAACCGCGGGGCGCAGATGGCCTCGGAGCTGGGCGGCTTGGGGAACATGATTCCGCCGGCGTTCCTGTGGTACTACCAGTACGGTTACAAAGAGCGCTGGAACAATCCCGAGAACAACGACGCGACGATGAAGCGTACGTTTGACGAGTACCTCACCGAGGCGGTTGACAAGGGCTGGTGGGACCAGAGCTATACGAAAACCTACCAGGAGACCGAGCCGCGCGTGATCATCGAGGCTGGCGGCAACCTGCTGCGACGGCAACGAGGTGGCCAGAAGCTGCTCCTCGAACACCTGTGGCCCAAGCTCAAGATGATCGTCTCCATCGACTATCGCATGACCACAACCGGGCTGTACTCCGATTATGTTCTGCCCGCGGCGCAGCACTACGAAAAGCTCGCCAACAGCATGCCCTCCGTGCACCACCTCAACTACGTGCTCTGTGATCGCGCCGCCAAACCCGTCGGTGAGGCGCTGCCCGATGCGGAGATCGGCTTACGGTTGATGGAGAAGCTCGAGGAGCGTGCCAAAGCCCGCAACTTCACCGAATACGTCGATCGCAAAGGCAACCCACGAAGCCTCATCGATATCGTCGCCCGCGCGACGCTCAATGGCGCTGTCCGCGACGAAGACGCACGCTTTGACGAGTCAGTGCGCGACCTCAGCGTCTACGGCGTCCTGCCGAAAGGAACCACGCTCCAGACGCTGCGCGAGAAGGGCGCCATCCGCTTCACCGGCTGGGGGATGATCGGTCACGGCATCTCGCAGGGGTCGACCCTCCGGCCGGACGAGGTGCACAATCCCCTGCGCTGGCACACCGAAGACAAGGTGCCGTACGACACCCTGGTGCGGCGGGCGCAGTACTACATCGACCACGAGTGGTTCCTGGAGGCGGGAGAAGGGCTCCCTACCCACAAGGAACCGCCGCCGCAGGGCGGCCGCAACCGTCGATTCGAGATGACCAGCGGGCACAACCGCTGGAGCATTCATTCGATGAACATGACCAACAACATCATCCTCAACACACACCGCGGTGAGCCGTTCGTGTTCATCAACGACAAGGACGCTGCCAGCCTCGGCCTCGGTAACGGCGAGAAAGTGAAGCTGGTGAACGATGTTGGCGAGATGATCATCGCTACCAAGGTCACCCCCGCTTGCCGGCCGGGCCAGGTCATCGTCTACAACGGCTTCGAGCCCTACATGCACGAGAACTGGTACGGCCAGGCGGACCTCGAGCCCGGCCACGTCAAGCATCTCGGCCTGGTGGGGAATTACGGACAGTTGAAGTACCGCATGTTCGCCTGGCAGCCGATCCCTGCGGATCGCGCCGTGCGGGTGGACATTCAAAAGATTGGGTGATGGCGCATCGTAGGGGCGACCGGCCGGTCGCCCCTACAGGTCAGACGAAAGGACGGCTTACCATGGGACAGATCACGAAATCGAAACGACAACTGGCGTGGGTGTTTGACCTGAACAAGTGCATCGGCTGTCAGACCTGCTCGGTGGCATGCAAGGTCCTGTGGCCGCAGCAAGACCCGGGCACGGAACAGATGTGGTGGATGACGGTGAACACCCAACCCGGCCGCGGCACACCGCGCGATTGGGAAAAGATGGGCGGCGGCTACGACGCCAAGGGCAAGCTCAATCTTGGGAAGATCCCCACCGATGAAGAGGTCGGCGGTGGGTGGGACTTCAACTACGACGAGGTGCTGCGTGGTGGCAAAGGCCGGAAGGTACACCTGCATAAGATTTCCGGCAGCAAGAGCTGGGGCATGAACTGGGACGAAGACGAAGGCGGCGGCGAATTCCCCAATGCCTACTATTTCTATCTGCCGCGGCTCTGCAACCACTGCACCGAGCCCGCCTGCCTGGAGGCGTGTCCCAATGACGCGCTGTTCAAACGCGAGGAGGACGGGCTGGTCCTGCGTGACGAGGAGAAGTGCAAGGGTGTGCAGCAGTGCCGGCGTGCCTGCCCGTACAAGAAGATTTATTTCAACGCGACGCGCAACGTCAGCCAACACTGCATCGGCTGCTTCCCGCGGCTCGAGCAGGGCGTGGCCCCGGCGTGCGTGCGGCAGTGTCCCGGACGGGCAGCGTTCATCGGCTTCCTTGACGACCAAGGCAGCGCGGTCCACAAGTTCGTCGAGAAATGGAAGGTGGCGCTGCCGCTGCACCCCGAGTCGGGCACACACCCGAACGTCTACTACGTGCCACCGCTGGCCCCGGCACCGTTGCGTCCGGATGGCAGTTTCGACGAGGGCGGCAGTCGTATTCCACCGTCGTACCTGGAGTCGCTGTTCGGGCCCCAAGTGCACGGGGCACTCGACGTGCTGCGCACGGAGCTGGACAAGAAGCGCCGCGGACAGGGGTCGGAAGTCATGGATGCGCTGATCCTGTATCGCTGGACGGACGCCCTCGGCCACCTCACCCGCGACCCGGCAGAGATCGTCTGGAAGTGAGCCGGCGCTAAGGCAGGGGAGGCGCCCGCGAAGCGCCAACCCTGCAATGCCGGCACACGGGTGTTGATATGGGCGAACTCGGCGGCGCGTGGGCCGATGTGTATCGGCGGAAGTGGACTTGGGATCGGGTTGCCTGGGGCAGTCACAACGTCGACTGCTATCCGGGCGGGTGCCCGCTGCACGTGTTCGTCAAGGACGGAAAGATCGTCCGTGAGGAAGCGGCGGGAACGCTCCCGCAGATCGAGCCCGGCGTTCCCGACATGAACCCGATGGGTTGTCAGAAGGGCGCCTGCTGGGTGCAGCTTCTCTCCGCTCCCGACCGCGTGACACACCCGCTGAAACGCACCGGCAAACGGGGCGAGGGCAAGTTCGAGCCCGTGTCCTGGGATACGGCACTGAGCGATATCGCCGACGCCATGCTCGATGCGATTGCCGAACAGGGACCGGAATCGATCATCGTTCCCATGACGCCGGAAATGGGCGCAGCCCCCGCCCGCCTGTTCGCCAACTACCTCGGAACCGCGACGACGGATGGCAGCGCCGAGTTCCACGACTTCAGCCCGGGCTTCCACCTCACCTTCGGACTCTTCAACCCCGTGGCCTCGATGGACGATTGGTTTGGCGCCGAGCTGACGCTCATCTGGCACGCCAACCCGGTCTACACCTACATCACGATGTATCACTACCTGGCCGAGTCCAGGTACAACGGCGGTGAGGTGGTGACCATCGCGCCGGACTATAGCCCCTCCGCCATCCACGCCGACTATCACCAACCCATCCGCATTGGCACCGACGCCGCGCTGGCGCTGTCGATGTGCAAAGTCATCATCGATGCCGGGATCTACGACAAGCGGTTCGTGCAGGAACAAACCGATTTGCCGCTGCTGGTCCGTACCGACACCGGCCGTTTCCTGCGCGGCGGCGACGTCGCCGACGGCGACCGTGACGATCAGTTCTTCTGGTGGGATACGCTGACCAACGTGCTCACGCCGGCCCCGCGCGGCACGCTGGCCACCACCGGCGTGGATCCCGGGCTCGAAGGTACCTTCACGGTGACGCTGAAGGATGGCGTCGCGGTCGAAGTCGAGCCGGTGTTCCAGCGACTCAGGCGGCAGCTCGACGACTACACGCCGGAGAAGGCGGGCAAGATCTGCGAGATCCATCCGGACAACATCCGGCAACTCGCGCGCAAGGTCGTCACGCGCAAGACGAAGATCTTCGTCGGCTGCAATTCCGGCAAATCCTATCACGGCGACTTGATGGAGCGTGCCATGGCGCTGCTCCTCGCTGTCACTGGGAATTGGGGCAAGAAGGGGACCGGGCTGCGTTCGTGGGCCGTGGTCGGGCTGGACGGGCAGGCCTTCATGTCGCGCAAAGGCGCGCCGGGGCAGGAGGCGGCGCAGCGATTCATAGCGGGCGTGACGCAGATGCGCCGCATGCTGAGCGCGGCGGACCCGACGATGACCGTGGAGATGGCGCAAAACCGCGCCGCCGAAATGGCGGGCGAGCTCGGCGGCATGGGCCGCACCATCTCGCCGGCGTTCCTCTGGTACTACCAGTACGGCTACAAGGATCGCTGGAACAACCGCGACAACCACGACCCGTCGATGCAGCGCGGCTTCGACGCCTACCTCAGCGAGGCAGCCGAGAAGGGCTGGTGGAACGGGAGTCTGCCGGCGCTCTACCAGAAGGTGGAGCCGCGGGTGCTGTTCGAATCCGGCGGCAATCTGCTACGCCGCCAGCGTGGTGGACAGAATCTTCTGCTCGAACACGTCTGGCCGAAGCTGAAGATGATTGTCTCCGTCGACTGCCGGATCAACACGACGGGACTGTACTCCGACTACATCCTGCCCGCCGCCCAGCATGGTGAGAAGATCCAGCACAGCATGCCTTCCGTGCACCACCTCAACTTCGTGCTCGCCGATCGTGCGGTCGCGCCGGCCGGAGAGGCGCTGTCGGATTACGAGATCGGCGTGCGTCTGCTCGAAAAGATCGAGGAGCGTGCCGCCGCGCGCGGCATGGCCGACTTTACTGATGCGAGCGGCACCACCCGGAGCTTGCTAGGCATGGTGGCCGCCGCCACGATCGGCGGTGCCGTACGCGACGAGGAAGCGCATTTTGACGAGGCGGTGCGTGACAACGTGATCTATGGTGTGCTGCCCGAAGGGACCACCCTCGCCACCTTGCGTGACAAGGGCGCGGTGCGGTTTTCAGGCTGGGGCATGGTCGGCCACGGCATTTCTCAGGCGTCCACGTTGCGGCCGGACGAGGTGCACAATCCTCTGCGCTGGCACACGGAGGAGAAGGTTCCCTACGACACCCTGACGCGCCGGGCCCAGTTCTACATCGATCACGACTGGTTTCTCGAAGCGGGCGAGGCGCTGCCGCTCCACAAGGAGTCGCCCGGACACGGCGGGCCGCAGCGGCGCTTCCAAATGACCAGCGGTCACAACCGCTGGAGCATCCACTCGATGAACATGACGAACGCCACGCTGCTGAACACGCACCGCGGCGAACCGTTCGTTTTCATCAACGACCACGACGCGCGGGACCTCGGCATCGCCAACGGCGAGCGGGTGCGGCTGGTGAGCGACGTCGGGGCGATGCTGATCCAGGCCAAGCTGACCGCCGCTTGCCGTCCCGGCCAGGTGATCGTTTACAACGGATTTGAGCCGTTCATGCACGAGGGATGGTACGGCCAGGCGGACCTCGAGCCCGGCCAGATGAAGTGGCTCGGTCTTGCGGCGGGCTACGGCCACCTCACGTACCGGGTGTTCTCGTGGCAACCCGTACCCACCGACCGCGCCGTGCGCGTGGACATGGAGAAGGTGCAGTGAAGGCTTTGGTGCACGGGGGTCTCGACCTCCTCAGCGCGGCTCTCGATGGCCTGGGCCGCCGCGTCGTGCTGTTTCGCTACGGCGATCTGGTATTCGTCACCTTCGGCCTGTTCGCCGCCCTCGGCGCCTTCGTCACGCTGGTCTGGCTGGGCGTGATCCTGCTTGGTCAGGGACTGGCGCCCGAGCTGTTCGCTCTCTTCACCTTGAGTGGGAGCCTGGTGGTAGTGGCGGGTTCCTGGCTCCTGGCGCAGCTGTTCGACTACCGCCTGCTGCTTGCAAACCCGCGCGCGGCGCTGCGCCGTCCGGTGTTCATCTCGTGGGGTGGGATTCTCGGCATCTTCATCGTCCTCGGGCTGTTTGCGCCCGTCTCCGGGTTCAGCGCGCTCGTTCTCTTGGATGCGCTGGCGCGCTCGCTGCCGCTGGGTCACGTCCTCGGGCGGCTCGGCTGCCTGTCGTATGGGTGTTGTTTCGGTCAGCCCACCAGCCTCCGCCTGGCAATCACCTACCGCAACCCGTCGGCGAAGGCCGTGCGCGTCGGCGGCCTCCAACACGTGCGCTTGCACCCGGCGGCGTTCTACGAAGCCGTGCTTGGCATCGGCATTGTGGTCATCACCAATGCGGCGGCGGTGACAGGTGCGCCGCGCGGTGTTCCGGCGGCGCTGGCGATGATCCTGTACGGCCTCGGGCGGTTTGCGATTGAATTTTTGCGGAACAACGATGGCCGGATTGTTCGCGGGATGCTCTCGCTCAATCACCTGCTGTCGCTGGCGTTGGCGGGAGTCGGGGTCATAGCCTGGCCCGTGCTCCATCACGCCGCACAGGTGACCCCGGCTATTTCTTGGACAGCGGCGCGCGCCGCGGTTCCGTGGCTCCTGCCCGCAGTCGTCCCTGCGTGCCTTCTGATCTTCGTCGGCTTCTCGTTGCACCGGGGTCGTGTCGGCGCGTGGGAGCCGGTTCGCGTTTCCACCGCGCATCGCAAGCGCACGCGGCGAGCGTCGATCGTGGCGCGGCGTGCAACAACGCACGACTGAGCAATAGCGTCATGGAACAGTTCACGGGAGGTAAACGACATGTCACAGATTAAGGGGCAGTGGGCCGACACGTATCGAAAGAAGTGGACGTGGGACAACGTCACCTGGGGGAGCCACTCGGTCGATTGCTATCCGGGCGGCTGTCCGTGGCGGGTGTATGCGAAGGACGGCAAGGTCATCCGCGAGGAGCAGGCGGGCGTGTTCACCCCGATCGAGGCCGGTGTGCCTGACATGAACCCCATGGGCTGCCAGAAAGGCGCGTGCTGGAGCGATCTCCTGCATGCTCCCGACCGGGTTACACAGCCGCTGAAGCGCGTCGGTGAACGCGGCGAGGGCAAGTTCAAACCCGTCTCCTGGGACGAGGCGCTGAACGATATCGCCGACGGGATGCTCGACGCCATCAAGGACCAAGGCCCCGAGTCGATCATCACGCTGATGACGCCGGAGTTTGCCGCCAGCGCCGCCCGGCTCTTCAGCGACGCCCTCGGCACGCCGACGACCGACGGCAACGCCGAGTTCCAGGACTTCAGCCCCGGCTTCCACCTCACGTTTGGCCTGTACAATCCGGTCTCCTCGATGGACGACTGGTTTCTCGCGGAGCTTACGCTGATCTGGCACGCCAACCCGGTGTACACCAATATCCATTGGTACCACTACGTGGCCGAGTCGCGGTACAACGGCGGTGAGGTCGTCACGATTGCGCCGGATTACAGCCCCTCGGCCATTCACGCCGACTACCACTTGCCGGTCCGCATCGGCAGCGACGCGGCGCTGGCCCTGTCGATGTGCAAGGTGATCATCGACGGCGGCCTCTACAACAAGCAGTTCGTGCAGGAGCAGACGGATCTGCCGCTGCTCGTCCGCAAGGACACCGGCCGATTCCTGCGCGGCACGGATCTCGCCGACGACGATCGCGACGAGCAGTTCTTCTGGGCCGACGGCCACTCCGGCGTCGTGACGCCCGCCCCACGCCACACGTTGGCATCCACCGGCGTGAACCCCGCGCTCGAAGGGACCTATAGCGTGATGCTCAAGGACGGGAATATGGTCGAGGTCGAGCCGGTGTTCGAGCGGCTGCGGCGGCACCTGGACAACTACACGCCGGAGGAGGCTGGCAAGATCTGCGACATCCACCCGGACAACATCCGCAAGCTCGCCCGTAAGGTCGCCACACGCAAGACCAAGATCTTCATCGGCTGGAATTCGGGTAAGTATTACCACGGCGATCTGATGGAGCGCTCGATGGCGTTGCTCCTCGCCCTGACAGGTAACTGGGGTAAGAAGGGCACGGGCACGCGTTCGTGGGCCGCGGCGGGCTGGGATGGCATGGCGTTCATGTCGGACAAAGGCGTGGCGGGGCAGGAGGCCGCGCGCATGGCGCATCAGGCGCGCACCCTCATGCGGCGCATGCTCACCATGGACGATCCGACCCGCACCCTGGAGATGATCACCAACCACATCTCGGCGATGAACCCCGAGCTGGGCGGCTTCGGCGCCATGATCCCGCCGGCGTTCCTCTGGTACTACCAGTACGGTTACAAGGACCGCTGGAACGATCCCAACAACAACGACCCGTCAATGAAGCGTAGCTTCGACGAGTACGTGAACGAGGCCATGGAGAAAGGCTGGTTTGGTCCGCACTGCTCGCGGGTGTATCAAGAGGTCGAGCCGCGGGTGCTGTTCGAGGCGGGCGGCAACATGTTGCGCCGCCAGCGAGGCGGACAGAAGTTGCTCCTCGAACATCTCTGGCCAAAACTCAAGCTGATTGTGTCGGTGGACTTTCGCCTCAACACCACCGGCATGTACTCCGACTACATTTTGCCGGCCGCGCAGCACTACGAGAAGGTCCACATGAGCATGCCGTCGGTGCACCACCTGAACTGGGTGCTGGCCGACCGCGCCGTGCCGCCTCCGGGAGAGGCGCGCTGCGAGCATGACATCGGCATCATGATTCTGGAGGCGATCGAACGGCGCGCCGCGGCCCGCGGCATGACGGAGTTCACCGATCGCAAGGGGACACCTCGCTCGCTGGTCGGCATGGTGGCAAAGTACACGCTCAACGGCGAGCTGCGCGACGAGGAGCGCTTTTACGATGAGTCCGTGCGGGACAACGCGGTCTACGGTATTTTGCCCGAGGGCACGACTCTCGAAACGCTGCGCGAGAAAGGGTACGTGCGCTGGGTAGGCTGGGGCCTTGCGGGTCACGGGGAGTCGCAGGCCTCGACCATCAAGGCGGACGAAGTGCACAACCCGTTACGCTGGCACACCGAGGACAAGGTCCCGTACGCCACGCTTGTTCGCCGGGCCCAGTTCTACATCGATCACGAGTGGTTCCTCGAGGCCGGAGAGGAGCTGCCGACCCACAAGGACACGCCACCGCACGGCGGGCCCAACCGCCGCTTCCAGATGACCAGCGGTCACAACCGCTGGTCGATCCACTCGATGAACATGACCAACCGCAACCTGCTCAACACCCACCGCGGCGAGCCGTTCGTCTTCATCAACGACAAGGACGCGGTCAGTCTCGCTATCACCAATGGTGATCAGGTAAAGCTCACCAGCGACGTGGGCGAATTCATCGTGCAGGCGAAGATCACGCCGGCCTGCCGGCCGGGCCAGGTGATCGTCTACAACGGCTTCGAGCCGTTCATGCACAAGAACTGGTACGGCCAGGCCGACGTCGAGCCCGGCCACGTGAAGCATCTCGGCTTTGCGGGAGGCTACGGGCATCTGACGTACCGCCCAACCTCGTGGCAGCCTATACCAGCTGACCGCGCCGTGCGGGTGGATGTGGTGAAGATGGGGTGATCGCGGGTCTGGAGGGGCGACCGGCCGGCAGACAGCGCCCGCTCCGTCGCGCCTCCACCCTAGCCCTCCTCCGTTCACGGAGATGTTTACGGAGGAGGGAACCTGAAGGCGGCGGTCGGGGTTATGCGCGGCAGGCGCAGAATCCGCAGCGTTTGCATTCGCGTCGCCATACGATCGCTCGCGCATAGGTCCCCTCCTCTGTGGCCAATTCCGGCCACGGAGGAGGGTCAGGGTGGAGGCCGATCAGGTGGGTGAATGGCGGCCTCGAGCAGCGCGTCAAGTCCGGAGGGCGACCGGCCGGTCGCCCCTACGAGACTGTCGGCACCAAGCCAGACGTGACGATGCGCTGATCCGCGGTGAGCAGGGTGGCCCCAAGCACACGCGTCGTGGCGACGATAATACGGTCGGCAGGGTCGCGGTGGAATGTGGACGGCAAGCTGGCGACTTCCGCAGCCACTGCCGGCGAGATGCCGTGGCGCATCACCAAGGGGGCAGCGGTGGCTCGGTCAAGCCAGTCCCGGAGCGGCAAGCTGAGACGGATTCGGCCGAGCGTGAGCAGCGTGGCGATTTCCCACAACGTGATATCCGATACCCACAGCGGCTGGGTTGCCGTGGCGCGACGCATGATGCGACGGTAGGCCGCGGGCAATGAGTCTCGCTCGAACCACCAGAGCAAGACGTGCGTGTCGAGAACGAACTTCACCGCCGTGTCCGCCGTCGGGCCGGTCGCAGCGCCTCCCACGCCCGCTCGGGCAGCACGGGCGACACCACGTCACCAAGGATCTCCACGGTACCCGCCAGGGAGTCTTGCGGATAGCGATCGCCACTGGCCGCCGGCACCAGTCGGGCCACAGCGCGCCCACGCTTGAGGATGGTGACCGGTTCCCCCGTGCGATCGACCTGGTCGACGATGGCCAGACACTTGGCCTTGAACTCCGAGATCTTGAAGGCTCGCATGTGACCACTTTACGTGACCACTTCCAGTCCGTCAACCACGCGAATCACACCCTGTCGCCCCTACGAGACTGTCGGCACCAGAGCCGTTGCGTTTCGGGCCGCGGCGGAGTAGCCAATTGTCTACTGATGATTCACGCCGAACTGACCGGGCACTACCGCGACGATGCGCGTTACCCTGCTGCGATGGTGAACATCACCAATCGTTGCAACTTGTCCTGCGCCCACTGCTTCATCTACCGCGACGGCAATCCGAACGAGTCGCCAGCCTCGGTGCGCGACGAGATGAGCGACGCGGCCATCATCGAGACTCTCACTGGACTGCGCGATCGCCACGGGATCGCGACCATGCTCTGGATGGGAGGCGAGCCGCTGCTCCGGCACCGACTGCTGGAGCAGGGCGTTCGGTTGTTCGCCCGCAACACGGTTACGACCAACGGCACCGTGCCGCTGGTGGACCTGGGTCCCGACGTGCTCTATGTCGTGAGTCTCGACGGACCCGAGGATATCAACGACGCGCTGCGAGGGCAGGGGACATACCGCAGGGTGCTGCGCACACTGTCTCGGTTGCCGGCTGATTTCACCTGCCCCGTTCAGGTGCAGTGTGTCGTGACCAAGCGTAACCAGGACCGCTTGGAGGAACTGGTCGAAGCGGTGCGAGCAACGCGGGCCGCCTGGATGACGTTCTCTTTCTACGTGCCGCGCGCGCACGACGTGAGCGGTGATGCCTGGGCAACCAACGACGAGCGTGCGCTTGCGGTGCGTGAGGTGATGCGGTTGAAGGCGCGTTACCCTGGGTTTGTCCGCAACTCCGCCCGCAGCCTGGAACTCATGCTGCCGCCGTACGTCGCACGGGTCATCGCCGCCTGCCCGTCGCAGGCGAATGTCTTGCCCCTGTGGATGGACGGGGACCGGTTCATCACGCCCTTCTGCTGCTACGGCAACGACGTCGACTGCGAGCGCTGTGGCGCCTGGGTGGTTTTCAGCCTGGCCGCAAAGCTCGGCATCGGCGAATTACCGGCGCAATTTGCGTGACGTAGGAGCAACCAGCCGGTCGTGTGTTCCGATAACGTGTTGTAGGGGCGACCGGCCGGTCGTCCCTACGCCCGTTGGCCCGCGGCGATTAGCCTGCGGCAGCAAGACGGTGCGTTTTTAATGATGGGAGGCGCCCTGGGTGATTCCGCACCGGAAGGGCGACCAGCCGGTCGCCCCTACATGTTTGCGCTCGCGCTGGGACGGCGAATATAGTCACGCCATGGAACGCCGGGATTTCGAGGAGCTGGAACAGACGACGCTGGCGCCGTATGCCATGCACAGCTGCGACAGCCGCGGCCGCGTGCATGCGGAGCCGGAACACCGCTTGCGGCTGGTGTTTCAGCGTGACCGAGACAGGATCATCCATTCCACGGCGTTCCGGCGCCTGGAGTACAAGACCCAGGTGTTCGTCAACCACGAAGGCGATTACTACCGCACACGCCTGACTCACACGATGGAGACGGCGCAAATCACCCGCACCGTTGCCCGGGCGCTGCGCCTCAACGAGGACCTCGCCGAAGCCGTGGCGCTCTCGCACGACCTGGGCCACACGCCCTTCGGCCATGCCGGCGAGCGCGTGTTGAATCAGTTGATGGCCGAGTACGGCGGGTTCGAACACAACCGGCAAAGTTTGCGGATCGTGGATGTCCTGGAGGAGCGCTATCCCACCTTTTCGGGACTGAATCTTTCTTGGGAGGTGCGCGAGGGCATCGCCAAGCATTCGCCGCCGTATGATCGTCCGCTGGCGCAGTCCTTCGCTCCGGGCCAGGCGCCGTGTCTGGAGGCGCAGATCGTCGATTACGCCGACGAGATCGCCTACAACACCCACGACATCGATGACGGGTTGAAGTCCGGCTTGTTGACGCGAGAGCAGTTGCAGCAGGTCACGCTCTGGCGCGAGACTTTCGGTCGCGTGTCGGCGCAGTATCCGCAGGCGGGTTTCCGCATCTGGCGCTACCAGGTGCAACGCGCCCTGATCGATCATTTCGTCACCGACCTCATCGAAACCGTTTCGACACGTCTGCGGGAGCTGAAGCTGGCGAACGTCGATGCCATCCGGGAGTATGCCAAGCCCATCGCCCGCTTCAGCGCGGACACCGAAGCCCAGCGTGTCGAGCTGAAGGCCTTCCTGATGGAAAACCTGTACCGCCATTACCGCGTCATGCGCATGGCGGTGAAGGCGCAGAAGGTCATGGCCGACTTGTTCCATGCGTACATGGACGAACCGGCACAGTTGCCGACGCACATCGCCGCCCGCTGGAAGGCCGGCGAGGATTGCGCCCGGGTCATTGCGGACTACATCGCCGGCATGACCGATCGCTTTGCCTTCGACGAACACCGTAAACTCTTCGATCCCGACGAACGCACGTGAACCTGCGCGCCTGCGTAGGGCGCTTGCATGACGCCTGCACGGCGGTTAACGTTCTTGAGCAGATTCAAGCCTACGGGAGAATGCGATGGACACGGGCCGTTGGCGACGGATGGTTCTCGGCGCCGTGCTGTTTGCGGCCGGCGTTACCGCGGCTTACAGCGGAGGCGGTACCATTGCTCAGCCCCCGGCGGTGGAGGGCAAGCCGATGGGACAGAAGGTCATCAAGTCAGAAGAAGAGTGGCGCAAGGTGCTCACCCCCGAGCAGTTTGCCGTATGCCGGCAGAAGGGGACGGAGCGGGCGTTTACCGGCAAGTATTCGGACAACCATGAAAAGGGCATCTACCGCTGTTCCGTCTGCGGTGCCGAGCTGTTCAGCTCCGATGCCAAGTTCGACTCCGGCACCGGCTGGCCCAGTTTCTGGGAACCCGGCAACAAAGAGAATATCCAAACCGAAGATGATTCCAGCCTCTTCATGCGGCGTACCGAGGTCCGCTGCGCGGTGTGCGGCTCGCATCTCGGTCACGTGTTCAATGACGGTCCAGCACCCACCGGTCTGCGGTACTGCATGAACTCGGTGTGTCTGGATTTCCAGCCGGCGAAGTAAGCTGGCCGGTCAGGATTGCCGGGGGGCCCGGAAGACCACCATCGCTAAAGGCGGCAGCGTTATGGTCAGGGTATGGCTGCGCCCATGCGTCGAGGTTGGTGCCGCCTCGGCGCCACCCGCGTTGCCCAGGTCACTGCCGCCGTACAATGCTGCATCGCTGTTGAGGATTTCTGTCCAGTATCCACCCCAGGGGACGCCGACCAGATACTTGTAGCGGGGCACCGGGGTGAAGTTGCAGGCGATCAGCAGCACGTCGTCGTGGGCTCGCGCGCGGCGCAGGAAGCTGAACACCCCCGTGTCGGCATCGTTGCAGTCGATCCATTCAAAGCCGCCGGGCTCGCAATCGAGCTGGTGCAGGGCGGGCTCTCCACGATACGCCGTGTTGAGGTCGCGCACCCAGCGCTGCAGGCCCTGATGCGGCGCGTACTGTAGCAGGTGCCAGTCCACACTCTCGTCGTGATTCCACTCGTGCCACTGCCCCACCTCGCCTCCCATGAACAGGAGCTTCTTGCCGGGCTGCATGTTCATGTAGCCGAGCAGCAGGCGCGCGTTGGCGAACTTCTGCCAGTCGTCGCCCGGCATCCTGCCGAGCAGGGAGCCCTTCCCGTGCACCACCTCGTCATGCGAGAGCGGGAGAACGAAGTTCTCCGTGAAGGCGTAGAGCATCCGGAAAGTAAGCTCCCCGTGATGGTACTTGCGATGCACGGGATCGTGGCTGAAGTAGACCAACGTATCGTGCATCCAACCCATGTCCCACTTCAGTCCAAAACCCAAGCCCCCGAGGTAGGTGGGCCGTGAGACCATTGACCACGCCGTGGATTCCTCCGCGATGGTGAGAATGTCCGGATACTCGGCATACACCTGCTCGTTGAAACGGCGCACGAAGTCCGCGGCTTCAAGGTTTTCATGGCCGCCGTAGCGGTTCGGAATCCACTGGCCCGGCTGGCGCGCGTAATCGAGGTAGAGCATCGAGGCGACCGCATCCACGCGCAGGCCGTCGAGGTGATACTTGTCGAACCAGAAGAGGGCATTGCTGAGCAGGAAATTGCTGACCTCGACGCGGCCGTAGTTGAACACGTAGGTTCCCCATTCCTGCTGCTCGCCCAGGCGCGGATCCTCATGCTCGTAGAGGTGCGTTCCGTCGAAGTACCCGAGCCCGTGGCCGTCCCGGGGAAAGTGCGCCGGCACCCAATCCATGATCACGCCGATGCCGTATTGATGCAGGGTGTCGATGAGGAACATCAAATCCTGCGGTGTGCCGAAGCGGCTGGTGGGGGCGAAGTAGCCGATGGTTTGGTAGCCCCAGGAGCCGTCGAATGGGTGCTCGCACAGCGGCAGAAACTCCACGTGCGTGTACCCCATGTCGTGCACATACTTCGCCAACACGGGTGCCACCTCGCGATAGCTGAGCCAGCGGTTGTCTTCTTCCGGCAGGCGCCGCCACGACCCGAGGTGGACTTCGTAAATCGCCACGGGCGCGTCCAAGGCTTGGGTCTTGCCGCGGGTAGACATCCAGGCCTGATCCCCCCACGCGTAGCCGGAGAGGTCCCAGACTTTGGAGGCACTCGCCGGACGAATCTCGCTGGCGAAGGCATACGGGTCGGCCTTTTCGGCCTCGTAACCGTGGTGTCGTGAGCGGATGAAGTACTTGTACAAGGCTCCTTTTCCAACCCCGGGGATGAAGCATTCCCACACCCCAGCCTGAGGCCGGAAAGTCATCGGATGAGTCCCGGGCCGCCACGCGTTGAAGTCACCGATGACCGAGACCTCGCGCGCGTTTGGGGCCCACACCGCAAAGTGGGTTCCCGGCTGCCCGTCCAATTCCGCCAGGTGCGCGCCGAGCTTGTTGTAGGTGCGGTAGTGCGTCCCTTCCGCCAGAAGGTGGAGATCGAAATCGGTCAAAAAAGGCGTGGTCACAGTGCGCTGCCTCCGTGCGGAGCCCTGGTCACGACATCGAGGCTGAGATGTTACGGGTACCCCGGCGCGTGCGCAAGGGTCGGGATGAATCAGGCAGTCCGAGGAATCAGAAGTGGAGCGTCACCTCAACACCGCCTCACCCACATCGACCCCAGGCCTGGGCGCCAGACCTTCGAGGGTGCGGCCGATCGCATCGGCGTCGAAGCCGAGCGGACTGATGATGCTGGTGGTGACGCCAGCCGCGACGTAAGCGGCGATGCGCTCGCGGCATTCCTCCAATGAGCCGAAAATGGAAATGCTGTCCACAAACCGATCCGTCATCCCTTTGCGTGTCAGCTCACGGTTGCCCGTGCGGAATCCTTCCGCGATGAGCGCCGCTTCCTCTTCGAAGCCGTACCAGGCCGCGAACTTGTTGTAGACCGGCGTAGCGAAATACCCGGTGAGTCCGGCGCGAAACAACTCACGCGCCCCGTTCTTGTCATCGGTGACCAGCACCTGGTGGCGGCAGACCACCTCGAACTGTCGTGCGTCCTTGCCGGCGCGGCGCGCACCGGTGGCAACGTGTTCGAGCATCTTCGGTAGCGCCGCGGCCGGAAACAAGTTTACGGCCACGCCGTCGCCGACCTCACCTGCAAGCTCGAGCATCGCCGGGCGCAGGGCGCCCACATAGATGGGCACCGGACTCGGCGGCGGCGCCATCAGACGGAATCCCTGGGTGCGCAGTGTCTTGCCCTCGAACTTGAGCTTTTCTCCCGCCAGCATCGAACGGACGATCGTGACCGTCTCCCGCACGCGCGTCAGCGGCTTACGGAACGGGACGCCATGCCAGTTCTCGACAATGGCGTGGCTGGACGCTCCCAAGCCGAGAATGAAGCGGCCCGGCGCCAGCTGGGCCACGGTGGCTGCCGCGGCGGCGATGGTTGCGGGCGTGCGGATGTACACGGGCGAGACCGCAATGCCAATCCGCATCCTTTTGGTGACCTGCGCCACGGCGCCGGCCAACACAAAGGGATCCGGTCCGCCGGCGTCGGCGATCCATACACTTTCGTAACCGAGAGATTCGACGCGCTGCGCCCACTCGAGACAGGCCGGGACATTCGGCGGGACAGGAAGGCTGAGAGCGAGGTTTCCGAGATTCATGCGTTACGTCTAGCGGAGAAACATCGCAGTGGGAAGCTGTGCCGCGATCCGCGTTGCTCGCGAGTCCGGCTGAACGTGGAGAAGGGATGTGGTAGCTTCACGGCATGCCACACTCGAGCAATCAAGTCTCCTTGGAGGAGCCACGAATCCGGCTGCCGGGGTGCGACGTCGAGCTGCCGGTGATGGGGCTGGGCACGTGGGCCTGGGGCGACAAGTCCACCTGGGGAATGAACGGGTACGACCGTAGCTACAACCTGGAGACGATCCGTCAGGCGTACGCCCGGTCGGTCGCGGCAGGGGTTAGCTTCCTCGATACGGCCGAAGGATACGGCCACGGCGAGAGCGAGCGTATCATCGGGCGGCTGCTGGATGAGGACCGTGAGAACGGCCCGCGCGTCGTTGTGGCAACCAAGTTCATCCCTTTTCCATGGAAACTCGCGCTCTCGTCGGCACTGATGGCGTCGCTGCGTGCCTCGCTGCAGCGGCTGCGGCTCCCATGGCTGCACCTGTACCAGATTCACGGCCCGATCAGTTTGCGCTCACACCAGGCCATGGCC